>JAGAMJ010000121.1 GCA_017624795.1 Clostridia bacterium | reverse complement strand
GTTCGCGACGGAAATATCATCACCGCCGCGGGTATGGGCGTTGCCCTTGAATTCGGATTAAAGCTGGTAGAGGTCTTAAAGGGCAAGCAGGTCGCTGACGATCTGCGCCGAGCTGTGATCGCTGACTGATATGTCAACCGTACTTCAAGAAAAGAAAGCCTTGCGCACAAAATGCAAGGAGCTGCGCCTTTCGATCCCATCCGAAGCGAAAGCCTTGGCAGATGCCGCGATTTTGCATACCGTTACGGCACATTCCGCATTTCTCAACGCCGATCTGTTGCTTTGCTTTTCCCCCGTTCGGGGCGAGGTCGATCTCACGCCGATCGTGCAGCTTGCCGCAAGTTGCGGTATTCCCGTGGCATTCCCCCGGTGCGAGGGCACAGATATGCATTTTCATATTGTGAAGAATCTAAGCGAGCTTGCCGTGGGCAGGTTCGGTATCCCGACACCGCACGCCACCGCCCCCCTTGCACGCCCCACCGTGCGCACGCTCTGCCTTTTGCCCGGGCTTGCGGCAGGACGGGACGGATCGCGGCTTGGCTATGGAGGCGGCTTTTATGACCGTTTTCTCGCTACGTTTGAGGGGATAACGCTATTTCCCATCTATGAGCGTCTGCTGTTTCCCACCTTGCCGACCGAGGGAACCGACAAAGCCGTGGACTATCTTATCACCGAGAAAGGAGAGATCCCGTTACATGTCTAAATTGATCCCGGAGCGCCCCTTGTATCAAAAGGAGCGACTGATCGTGGGATACCCGACGCTTGCGGTCTTCGCTCTTTTGTTTTTGGTGCGTATGCTGGCAAATCACGT
The DNA here is from genome assembly GCA_017624795.1 of Clostridia bacterium. GTDB lineage: Bacteria > Bacillota > Clostridia > Oscillospirales > CAG-272 > Firm-07. Next base: position 5,200 of record JAGAMJ010000121.1, on the reverse strand, counting down.
GCTTGACGAAACGGATTCCCTGCTGTTAAAGCTGCTTGCGATCCTGACCGTCTTTGTCCTGCCCATCACCGTCTTTTTAATGCTGCGCGGTCAAGGATATGGGCGCGTGCTGCGCTTGCGTGCGCCGCGCGTGAGCCATCTGCCCCTTTTGATCTTCGCTTTTTTTGCATTGATCAGCGGCTGCATTTTGCTTTCCTTGCTGTGCGGCGGTATTGATTCGCTTGGCAACAGCGCCACGACGTATGAGGACGCCTTTGCCCCCGATCCCCTTTATGGGATATGTATGGCAGTGGTGCTGGCGATCCTGCCGGCGATACTTGAAGAATTCTTTTTCCGCGGCGTCGTTGTGGCGGAATATGAGCGACGTGGCGGCGTTCGCGCGTGTCTGATGAGCGCGCTGCTTTTTTCGCTTTGTCATTTTGATCTGCGAAACCTACCCGTTTATCTGTTTTCCGGCGTTTTATTTGTGCTGGTGCTGCTTGCTACCGATTCGCTGTTTGCCACGGTGCTTTTGCACATGTGCTATAACATCGTATCGCTGTTCGGTCAACGCTATCTCAACGCCTTTTATGACATCACGGGCAGCATTGAGCTGTTTTTGTTCCTTTTGATCCTGATCCTTTTGCTCTCGCTTTTGCTTTTCTTCCGTTCGGCGGCAAAGCTTTATCGCTTGCGCGCGCAGGGCGGACAGGGCGATCCCCGACGTGCCGTGCCGTGGAACGTGCAGTTTTACACCATTCTCGACGCGCTTTGCGATCCGCCTGTGATCCTTTGTATCCTCATTTCGATCGCGGGCTTTATCTTCTTATAAGCGCTTCCTCATAACGCAAACTGCCTCCCCAAGCACAGTGCTTGGGGAGGCAGTTTTATTGTTTGTCCTCAATCCTCGATTGCGACCTTTTGTGTCAATCCTTCGTAGCACGTAGCCGTTCTGCCGTAGCTCCAAACGCCTTGCTCTCGGCTTTCGATTTGTGAAAAATCACTTGATCCTTCTGCACTCGATGTAATAGCGCTTGTCTGCGGCAGCCCCCATGGAAAAGGTCTTGCGCGGCAGCGCACCGTCGTGCATCACGGCGCCGAACAGCTGTCCTTTTTCCATTCCCGAAAAAAGGAAGCCAACGGTGTTTTCCTTGGCGGAAAGCGCCTCCACGGTCTTGGTGCCGTGAATGTAGTCCACGTGCGCTTCGGGATGCGTGGCAAGATAGCCGTCGATAAAGGTTTGCAGCGTTCCAACGACCAGCTGCTCGGTGGGGTGCTCGAAATGAATGGTGCCGCGACGCCCCGCCGACAGAAAGCGTGCCTGTTGAGGTGCGGCATTACCCTGCAAGCCAAAGGAATACTCCTGCAATTTGGAAAGCACGTCGTTGGGATCAACGTCAAACAGCACGCGATAGATGGGCTCAAATTGAAGGGCGGGATCGTGTAAATTGACCACCTCCGCAAGCGCATAGCGCGCAGGGTGATAAAGCGCCGCGCTGCCGTGCTGTGCCTTGATCTCCTCATAAGCCGCCTTCGCGGTGGCAAGTGAATGATTGCCGTCGCCAACGGCAAAAAGAAGCGGTGCAACGCCCTCTCCATATCTGGTGCGCACCTGCTCAGGCGAAACAAGGCGCTCCAACGCCGCCTTTACGCGGCCGATCCCGACACTGTCCACAAAGCGTCCGACCACCGCGCCGCCCTTTTGCATCAGCGGAAAGGAATAGGCAAGAGGCAGCGTTTCTGCCCTTGCGGCAAGCGGCTCGATCACGGTCTTTTGCGGGTCGTCGATCAGCAGCATCACGTGGGGCAGCTCGATCGATGCGTCGCGGCGCACTTCAAGACGGGGCGGGATACGCTCCATGACCGTGCCCTCGGTGGCGCGGATCAGCGAACGCGAGCCCTTGTTGTAATCGTATTGCTCCAGATCCACCAGCCCGATCAGCCCACGGCGCACGCGCCCATCAGATTGCGTGCGCTCCAAATAGATCATCTTATTCGGATGCTTTACAAGAACGTCCTTTAAGTAGGTGTTCATATTGTCGTGGATATGGGCAATACGGTCCCGGCTTTCTTCCAAATAGACCTCGGGCAGGATCAATTTCAGCGTAGAGGGCTGCTCGCCGACCTGCTGCTCTACGGCTTGCCAATATTCGGGCTCGCTGGTGTATTGATCGCACGCAACCACAGACCAAGCGGTCGCGTCTGTTTTACTGAAATCCGGCAGCAGAATATCTGCCGGCAACAGGTATGCGGACATAAACTTACCTCTCTTTCGATCGTTGATCCCATTATAGCACAAAGCCGCACATATTGCAAGGCAAGCGCTTAAAATTTTGCCTATCCCCTTGCCATCATTTTCTTGACAGTCATTTTATGTTATGATATAATATTTATATATCTTCATCGTACAAAAGCTTCTTCATGGATTGCCACGAAAAGGAAGTGATTTTTATGATGGGCCCCCCACCTCAATATCAATACGAAAAAATAAAGCCCCCAAGATCACCAAAGGATCTGTTCCGTTTTCTGCGCGAGCTGCTGGGCGGCTTTTTTGGGCGTTTGCTCTATATTTTCCGACTGGTTTGGGAAAGCGGTCCCCTTTTCCTTTTTTTGATGTCCTTTGTCGCGCTGTTCAACGGTCTGATGCCCATTTGGGGCTCACTGCTCTCGCAGCGCATTCTCAACGAGCTGCAAAACGTCATCACCGAGCAAGCGGGCGGCAAGGTCTTTGACCTTGCCATGTTCCTTGGCTCTATGGTGCTTTCGCTGCTGATCTATTTCTTTATGTACAAAATCCTGAACAAGGTCGTCAATCTCTTATCCCACGCGGTCAACCGCATCGCAGGCGAGCGCGTGGTGCGGCACGTGCGGATCCGTATTATGAAAAAAGCGCAGACGCTTGACCTTGCCTCGTTTGACCTGCCCGCCTTTTATGAAAAGCTGGAAAACGCCAACCGTGAGGCGGGTAATCGCCCCATTACCATTTTGAATTCGGCATTCGGCGTGATCAGTACGCTGATCTCTTTGGTGGGCTACATCATCATTTTGGCACGTCCCCTGCCCCTTGCCACCGTTATCATAATCGCGACCGCCATTCCCTCCACCATCGTCAACTTCGTTTACCGCCGCAAGACCTTTTCCTATATGCGTATGCGTTCCTCCGACCGCAGGCAGATGAATTACTTTTCGGAGCTTGCCGTCAACAAGGATCTCGCCAAGGAGATCCGCATTTACGATCTCGGCGACGAGCTGGTCGATCGCTATCAAACGGTGTTTGACCGCTATTACACCGGGCTCAAACGGCTGATCGTCAAGGAAAACGTCTGGCAGGTCGTGTTCGCCGTGATCTCGGCGGTGGTCAACTGCGTCTTTTTTGCCTATATTGCCTACGGCGTTTTCCAAGGGCAGTACCGCATCGGTGATTATTCTCTCTACACAGGGGCGCTGACCTCGATCGCCACGGGCGTGACCACCCTGATCACCACCTCCGCTACGATCTATGAGGGAACGCTTTTCATTGATAATCTGCTCTCGTTCCTTCGGGAAAAGCCCACCGTTGTGCCGCGCGTTCAAACGCCCGAGATCCCCAAAAGAGGGTGCGCCCACACCTTGGAGCTGCGCCACGTGTCCTTCGCTTACCCCGGCACCGACCGCCCCGTGCTGTCGGACGTCAGCTTTTCTCTGCGCCCGGGCGAAACGGTGGCGTTGGTCGGACTGAACGGCGCGGGCAAGACGACGCTGATCAAGCTGCTGACGCGTCTGTACGATCCCACCGAGGGCGAGATCCTGCTGGACGGCAAGGACCTGCGCGACTATGACGTGACCGAGCTGCACCATCTTTTCGGTCTGATCTTTCAGGACTTTGGAAAGTATGCCGTCAGCTTTTCCGACAATATCCGCTTCGGCGATCTGAAACGGCAGGGCGAGCACGACGACGTGGTGCGCGCCGCAAAGCAGGCGGGTGCCGATGGCGTTGCCGAGGAGCTACCGAACGGCTATGACACGCAGCTGATGCGCTATTTTGACCGCAACGGTATCGAATTATCGGGCGGACAGTGGCAAAAGCTGTCGGTCGCGCGCGCCTTTTACAGCGATGCCGATATCCTGATCCTGGACGAGCCCACCGCCTCGCTGGATCCTCTTGCCGAGCAAGAGATCTTTCGCCGCTTTGACGAGCTACGCGGAGATAAGACCACTATCTTCGTGTCGCACCGACTTTCCTCCGCGACCATCGCAAGCAAAATTTTGGTGCTGGAAAACGGACGTCTTATTGAGGAAGGCACGCATCGCGAGCTAATGGAAAAAGACGGAAAATACGCACTTCTTTTCAACACGCAAGCAAAGCGTTACCTGGAAAAGCCGTAAAAATCAAAAAATTTGGCAAAAACCGCGCTTGCCCCTTGACAGACAACGTCAATATTCATATAATATTAAACAGTAGTTTTTTACTGAATCAATAACCCCACGAGGAGTTCATTATGCTGACTAAGGTTGTAAAATTCGGCGGCAGCTCGCTTGCCGACGCAGAACATTTCAAAAGAGTTGCCGAGATCGTTCGCACCGATCCCGCACGCCGTTACGTGGTTCCCTCCGCACCCGGTAAGCGCAGCAAGGACGACGTTAAGGTCACCGATATGCTTTACCGCTGCTATGAGATGATCCGTTCGCACGAAAGTGCCAAGGCGATCGATGCCTATTACGACAACATTCGCGATCGCTATAACGGCATCATTCGCGAACTTGGACTTGATTTTGATATTTCGGGCGAGCTGAACTACGTGAAGAACGCCATGATGCACGCCTCGGGCCGTGATTACGCCGCCTCCCGCGGTGAGTATCTGAACGGTCTGATCCTTGCCAAGTATCTGGGCTTTGCCTTTGTTGACGCCGAAAACGTCATCTTTTTCCGCGACAACGGTACCTTTGACGAGGAACGCACCAACGCCGTGCTTGCCGAGGAGCTCAAAAAACACGAGTACGCCGTGATCCCCGGCTTCTACGGCTCGATGCCCAACGGCACCGTCAAGACCTTTTCCCGTGGCGGCTCGGATATCACAGGCTCGATCGTTGCCCGCGCCGTAAACGCCGATCTGTACGAAAACTGGACCGACGTTTCGGGCGTTCTCATGGCAGACCCCCGCATCATCGACTCCCCCCGTCCGATCGACACGATCACCTACCGCGAGCTTCGCGAGCTCTCCTACATGGGCGCGACCGTCCT
>JAGAMJ010000120.1 GCA_017624795.1 Clostridia bacterium | reverse complement strand
CGAGTATAGCACCGCGGTTTTTTATTGTTTGAATTATGTCGGACTTTTTCGGTCTTGCCTAAATATGACGCCCCTATTAAATTCGGAACATCATGTCGCCGTAGGTCGGCAACGGCCAGTAGTCGGAAGCGGTCAGCTCCTCCATCGCGTCCACCTTTTCGCGCAGGCGCTGCATCGCGGGGATCACGCTTTGGCTGAACGCCACTGCCATTTTCTCACCCGCCTGCTGCGCTCTCGCGTCTGCGTCGGCTTTTTTCAGCACCTTCAACGCCTCGTATCCCTCGCCCACAAGATCGGACAGGGTGTTTATAAGGTCGGTTTCCATTGTGATATTCACGCCCTTGATCGCACTCGTCTTGGCGGTCGCGCCTGCGGCAACCTGTGCCGTGTAGGCATTCACGGCGGGCAAAATATCGCGCGTTGCCATTTCGACCATGGTCTGCGCCTCGATATTGATCAGCTTGGCGTAGTTCTCAAACATGACCTCCTGTCTGGAACGGATCTCCGCCTCGCTCATCACGCCGTGTCTTGTAAACAGCGCGATGTTCTTCTCGGCGGCAAACGCCTGATAGGCGTCCACCGAGGTCCTCAGATCCAGCAGTCCGCGGCGGGCAGCTTCCCTTTTCCATTCCTCGGAATAGCCGTTGCCGTTGAAGATGATACGGCTGTGGGCGGTGAGCGTTTCCTTGATCAGCTTTTCGACCGCCTCGTCAAAGTGCTCTGCCTTTTCCAGCACATCGGCAAACTGACAAAAGGACTCTGCCACGATGGTATTGAGCACGATGTTGGGCATCGCCATGTTTTGCGAGGAACCCGGCATACGGAACTCAAATTTATTGCCCGTAAAGGCAAAGGGCGAGGTGCGGTTGCGGTCGGTGGTGTCCTTTGTAAAGGTGGGGACAGAGGGGATACCCAGGTTCATCTTGCTGCGGCCCTTATCCTTATAGTCCGTACCGCAGATGATCGAGTCCACTACGGCTTGCAGATCGTCGCCGATGAACATCGAAATGACAGCGGGCGGTGCCTCATTACCCCCCAGACGGTGATCGTTTCCGGGGTGTGCGACCGACAGACGAAGCAGATCCTGATAGTCGTCGACCGCCTTCACGACGGCGGCGAGGATCAAGAGAAATTGCTTATTTTCGGCAGGCGTTTTGCCCGGCTTCAAAAGGTTTTTGCCGCTATCCGTCCCGATCGACCAGTTGTTGTGCTTGCCCGAGCCCGCCACGCTTGCGTAGGGCTTTTCGTGCAACAGACACACAAGACCGTGCTCCTCGGCGATCTTTTTCATATAGGTCATCATGAGCAGGTTCTGGTCGATCGCCATATTGGTGGTCGAGAACACGGGTGCCAGCTCGTGCTGGGCGGGTGCGCCCTCGTTATGCTTGGTCTTCGCGGGCACGCCCATACGCCAGAGCGCCTCATCAAGGTCTGCCATATAGTCGTGGATACGGGTTTTCAGCTCGCCGTAATAGTGATCCTCCAGCTCCTGTCCCTTGGGGGCAGGCGCGCCAAAGAGTGTGCGCCCCGCATAGATCAGGTCCTTGCGCTGCTCGTACATCGCCTTGTCGATCATAAAGTATTCCTGCTCGATGCCGACGGTGGTATTGATGCGCTTGGTTTCCTGATCGCCAAAGAGCCGTATGATACGCACGCCCTGATTGGAAAGCGCGTCCATGGAGCGCAAGAGGGGCGTTTTGGTATCCAGCGCCTCGCCCGTGTAAGAGCAAAACGCGGTGGGGATAAACAGCGTGCCGTCCTTGACGAAGGCATAGGAGGCGGGATCCCAGGCGGTGTAGCCGCGCGCCTCAAAGGTCGCGCGAAGTCCACCCGACGGGAAGGAGGATGCGTCGGACTCGCCCTTGATCAGCGCCTTGCCCGAAAACTCCATCATGACCTTGCCGCCGCCCACGGGCGTCAGGAACGAATCGTGCTTCTCGGCGGTCACGCCCGTTAAGGGCTGAAACCAATGCGTATAGTGGGTGGCACCCTTTTCGATCGCCCAATTCTTCATCGCCTCGGCAACTGCGTCCGCGATCGAGGGATCGATCTCTTTGCCCTGCTCGATGGTTTTCAGCAGCGAGCGAAAGACCTCGTGGGGCAGTCGCTGTCGCATGACCTCTTCGTTAAAGACCATACAGCCAAAGAGTTCGGGAACGTTTTTCGTCATGGGGCTTCTCCACCTTTCTGTAAAAAATCGAGGGCGCGGTGAAAATCACAGCGCCGTTTACATAAAAGCATTATACCTTGCAGGCGCCGCTTTGTCAAGATATTTTGTCAAAAAACGCCGCGAATCCGACAAAAATACTTTATTATATTTTTTATTTTATGCGTTATGTGCCGTCCTATCATTTTTATCTTCTTTTTTACCCCCTTGCCTTGACTTTGCCTGTCACATATGTTACAATATTTTCAAGTGCAAGCGGTTTTGCACCCAAGCTAAAAAAGGAGTTTTTCTTTATGAAGGATCAGCATTTTTGCATCAAAAACCCCATTGATAGCGGCTCCTTTGCCGATCCCGAGGCGCGCTTTTACGAGGGCAAATACGTCATTTACGCCACCAAATCGCTCCCCTATGAGGAGCAGATGAACCAGGTCTGCTGGACCTCCACCGACCTGACCAACTGGACGCGCCACGACGATATCATCGATATGTCGGGCTACCCTTGGGCAAAGGCGTGCATCTGGGCTCCCACCATTATCGAAAAGGGCGGCAAATACTACTATATTTTCGCTTCCAACGACATTCCCCACAAAAGCGAGATCGGCGGCCTTGAAATCGCCGTATCCGACTCTCCCACAGGTCCCTTTAAGGCGATGCTCGACCACCCGCTGGTGGGTGAGTTTTACAATGGCGCACAGCCCATTGACGCACACCTGTTCAAGGACGACGACGGCACGATCTATCTGTATTACGGCGGCTGGCGTCACTGTAACATCGCCCGTATGAACGACGATATGACGGGCTTTGTACCGTTTGAGGACGGCGAGATCTTTCGCGAGATCACCCCGCCCGACTACGTAGAAGGTCCCTGTATGTTCAAGAAGGACGGCAAGTATCACTTCCTGTGGTCGTCGGGCTCCTGGACCAAGGGCACCTACCGCGTAAACGCTGCCGTTGCAGACTCCCCCTTCGGCCCCTTTGAGGATCACAACACCATTCTATGCACGGGCGACTGCACCTTTGCCAACGGCCCCGGGCACAACGGCTATCTGTATCTCCCCGAGCAGGATCTTTACCTGATCGTCTATCACCGCCATCAGAACGACAAACCAGGCAAGCACGACCGCTTTATGTGCATCGACGTGATGGAATTTGACGAGAACGGCCGCATCAAGCCCATCGTGATGACCAACCATTGGGAATACGATAACGGCGAGATCACCGTGCACGATCCCAAAAATTAAGCTTTTCCCAATCACGCCAAAGGCGTGCATGGAATCGCGGCAAAGCCGCGCATGGAATCAACACGAAGGTTGCATAGAATCGATCCGAAAGAAGATGCACGCAAACGCGTGATGCCATGCGCCACACGGCAATTCCATGCACCCTGCGGGTGATGCCATGCCGATCCTTCGGATCGGATAGAAAAAAAGACCGTCACATGACGGTCTTTTTTTCTTGGAGCTGGTGGAGGGGATCGGACCCTCGACCTGCTGATTACGAATCAGCTGCACTACCACTGTGCTACACCAGCGAACCGCTAATTAGTATAGCATACTTTTTTGCATTTTGCAAGAGCTTTTTTTACAATTGTACAAATTTAATTTTTTAGCCCCCGAACGGGGCGAGAAAAGCCCCTTGCGAAAGGGGCTTTTCGTTTGTTTTATGCGCCAAGATACGCCTTTCTCACGCGCTCGTCCTCGGCAAGCTCGCGCGAGTTGCCCGACATGGTGATCACGCCGTTTTCCAGAACGTAAGCACGGTCCGAGATCGACATCGCCTTCTTCGCGTTCTGCTCGACAAGCAGCACGGTCTTGCCCGCCTCGCGGAAGGATTTGATGATCTCAAACACCTCACCGACCAAAAGCGGCGACAGGCCCATCGACGCCTCGTCAAGCACGATCAGCTCAGGGTTTGAGAGCAACGCTCTGCCCATGGCAAGCATCTGCTGCTCGCCACCCGAAAGCGTGCCCGCAAGCTGCGTGCGGCGCTCGGCAAGTCGGGGAAACTGT
>JAGAMJ010000119.1 GCA_017624795.1 Clostridia bacterium | reverse complement strand
GCCGTGTTGACCGCCGTTGCCGTTGCCGACGAGATGCGATCGAGCAGATCCTCATAGGTAAAGCTCTCGGACAGGGAAGACGCGTAAAAGGCAGCGCCCAGCGCCACCGAAACTCTGGCATAGTCGGGGAAGATCGCATTCTCACCCTCAAGCTTTAACACGTGCAAAAATTGCTTGCGCAGCCCCATATTAAAGGAAAGCGGCCCGCCGAGGAACATGACCTTGCCCGCGATGCGGCGGCCTTGGGCTAACCCCGCAATGGTCTGATTGACCACCGCGCGGAAGATGCTGGCGGCGATATCCGCTTTGGCTGCACCCTGATTGAGTAGGGGCTGTATGTCGGTTTTGGCGAACACGCCGCAGCGCGACGCGATGGGATAGATGCGCTCTGCCTGCAAGGAAAGCTCGTCCATTTCCTCGACCGTGAGGTCAAGCAGCGTTGCCATCTGGTCGATGAAGGCACCCGTGCCGCCCGCGCACGAGCCGTTCATACGCTCGTCGGTGCCGCCGTCGAAGAAAATGACCTTGGCGTCCTCGCCGCCAAGCTCCACCACCACGTTGGTGTCGGGCTGCAAGCGGCGGACGGTCTCACCCGTGGCAAAGACCTCCTGCACGAAGGGCAGCTCTGCGGCTTTCGCAAGTCCAAGCCCCGCCGAGCCCGAGATCGCGACCTTCAAGGGCTGATCGCCGATCTGATCCTTCAAGCGTTCCAGAATTTCCAATGTTTTTGTTCGTACCTGAGAAAAATGACGCTCGTAGCATTGATAAGTGATAACACCGTTTTGCTGCAATACCACCTTTGCCGTGGTTGAGCCGATGTCAATGCCCAAAAGCGCATGATTTGTCTGATGCATACTGTACTCCGTATTCTTTTTGCTGATCATTCCTCGCTCTCGGTCGGGACTGTCGCATTTGGCGCAGAACAAAAAACAAATTCTGCATCTGAATGCGACAGTCCCCGGCGGCAACGGGGAAGGATTTTTTTTTTGCATCAGCGCGCCGCGCCGCGCTGATGCGTTTTTGCTGAAATATTAGTCCTGACCGTTCGTATCTTCCGCGTCGTCAGGCGCTTCGGGCGCTTGCTCTGCGGTCTTGTCGTCGGCGGTATCGGTTGCTTTTTCTGCCTGCTCGTCGCGAAGCGCGGCGTCGGAAGCTTCCGTGAGGAAGGCGTCCTGTGCAAGCTCGGCCTGTGCCTTGTTGGCGCGTTCCTCATTTTCACGCTCGGAGCGGCGCTTCTTTTCCTCCGCCATTTCCAAAAGCTCGCGCACGGTGGCATTTTTATCCATCGCGGCGGCAAACTGCTCACCGTCCATGACCTCGTTCATAAGCAGGAACTCGGCGATGAAGTCAAGCTTCTCGCGGTTTGCTTCCAAAATCTCCTTGGCGCGGGCATAGCCCTCGTCCAGCAGTGCCTTGATCTCGCTGTCGATCTTGGCGGCGACCTCCTCGGAATAGTCCTTGTTGTTGGAAAAATCTCTGCCAAGGAAGATCTCGCCCTGACCCGAGCCGTACATCACGGGTCCAAGCACGTCGGATTACCCAGCTGCGTGACCATCTTGCGCGCGGTTTCGGTGGCGCGCTGAATGTCGTTGGAGGCACCGCCCGAAATATCGCCGAAGACGATGGATTCGGCAACGCGGCCCGCAAGCAGCTCGGCGATCTTTTCTTTGAGCTCTTCCTTATAAACGCTGTATTTGTCCTCGGCGGGCAAGCTCATCGTGTAGCCAAGCGCACGGCCCGAGGGAATGATCGAGATCTGATGCACGCTGTCAAGATGGGGCAGCACGTGCGAAACGATGGCGTGACCTGCCTCGTGATAGGCGGTATTGCGGCGCTCGCGCTCGTTCATCACGCGCGACACCTTTTTGGGACCTGCGATCACGCGAATGAAGGCGTCGTCGATATCCTCCATGCCGATCAGTGCTTTGTTGCGGCGAGCCGCAAGCAGAGCTGCCTCGTTTAAGAGGTTGGCGAGATCCGCACCCGTAAAGCCCGCGGTCTTTTTTGCCACGACCTCAAGGTCAACCCCCTCTTCAAGGGGCTTGTTGCGCGAGTGGACGCGAAGGATCGCGGCGCGTCCCTTGATGTCGGGGGCGTCCACGGTGATCTCGCGGTCAAAGCGACCGGGACGCAGCAGCGCGGGATCGAGAATGTCGGGGCGGTTGGTGGCAGCCATGACGATGATGCCGTCGTGAGAGCCGAAGCCGTCCATTTCGACAAGCAATTGGTTCAGTGTCTGCTCGCGTTCGTCATGTCCGCCGCCAAGGCCTGCGCCGCGGTGACGTCCCACCGCGTCGATCTCGTCGATGAAGACGATGCTGGCGGGGGATTTGCGCGCGGTCTCAAACAGGTCGCGCACACGCGATGCGCCGACACCCACGTACATTTCAACGAAATCAGAGCCCGAGATCGAATAAAAGGGAACGCCCGCCTCACCGGCGACCGCCTTTGCAAGCAGCGTCTTACCCGTACCGGGAGGGCCCACCAGCAGCACGCCGTGGGGGATCTTTGCGCCAAGGCGTGTGAATTTGGCGGGATCCTTCAAAAATTCCACGATCTCCTCCAGCTCCTGCTTTTCCTCGTCAGCGCCCGCAACGTCGGCAAAGGTGATCTTCTCCTTACCGTCGCCCGGGGTGCGGACACGTGCCTTGCCGAAGCTATTCAGCTTGCTGCCGCCGCCCTTTGCCGAGTTCATCATAACGAAGAACAGCACGACCACCACGACGATGATCAGGACATAGGGAAGAAGCGATACCCACCACGGCGTGATTGTTTCGGGCTCGATATCAAAGGTTTTAAGCCGCCCCTCGGCCTGGTTGCGCAGCACCAGCTCGCCGCAGTATTCCTGGAACAGGGCAAGCGATTGCAGGCGATAGGATTTTTCCTCTGTTGCCCACGATCCGTCCTCGTTTTGTTCAAAGGCACCGTCGGCACCCTTGATGACGGTCATGGTCAGGTTATAGTCCTCATCGATCACAAAGGACGTGACGCGGTCCTGCTCAAAATAGCGCACCACGTCGCCCAGCACCAGCTTTTCCTGCTTGGTGCCGCGGAAGATCATAGCGACCGTCGCTATGATGATCACGATGAGCAATAGGTAGAAGATGATCATTTTCAAATGGCTTTTCATTGGTTCCTCCGGGTTTAATTAAAAAATAGAAAAACGGTGTTATCGCAGGGAGTTCCTTTTTTGATGGCCCCGTCGCGCAAAACGGCGCGCGGCGCGGTAAAGGGAACGGCAAGCAGCCCGCTGCTGTCGGTGAGCAACGGCATTCTTTTTCGCACCGACAGTGGCAGATGCTCTTGCCCCGACAGGCGTCGCACCGCTTTATGCAGACCGCCCGATAAAATACGGTCGCCCGCACGGCGATTGCGCACTGTAAGCTTTCCGTTAATTATAGCAGAGCAAAAAGAAAGCTGTGTTTCATATTTGTAAATATTATTCGGTCGCTTTTCGCAATTTTCCCCATTTCGCACAACGATTGCCAGCCCGTCTATTTCGGGCAGCGGCGTTTCGCCCTGTGAGAGCTCGATCTCGTAATCGGCTTGCTCAATGGGCTCACGCACAAGCGTCAGTCTGCCGTTTTCGGCGGCAACGGTGATGCAGGGAAGCGAAAGTGATGCGTGAGAGGTCGCTTTTTGGCAAAATGCGGCAAGCGCCTCGATATGCACGCGCTCGGGCGATACGGGAAGCAGCTTTCGCATCACACGCGCAAAAATGGGACGGGGGAGAGCTGCAAGCGCGGAAAGCTTTGGCTCGCTGCCCTCCTTTTGGATAAACGCGGCGGCAAGCGAGTCCAGATAAGCTTCGTCCTCCGAGAGCAGCTCCGCGCAACGCGCGGCTGCCTCGGTACCCGCGGGATATAGCTCGGATAAAACGGGCAGAACATCAAGGCGCAAACGGTTGCGCGTGCAGCAGCCCTCCAGATTGGAGCTGTCCTCCACGTGTGAAAGCTTCACCTGTGCAAGATAGTCACGCAGTGCCGCGCGTGTCACGGTCAATAGCGGTCGCGCCACAAGCACGCCGCCCCCCAAGGGGCGACAGGCGGGAATACCGCACAGCCCCGAAAGACCGCTGCCCCGCAGCAGGTGCTGCAATATGGTTTCCAACTGATCGTCGGCGTGATGCGCGGTGACCAGCAACGGAATGTTTTCTTTTTTTAAGTGTTCGGTGATCGCTTCGTAGCGTCCGTCACGCGCGGCGGTTTCAAGCCCGACGCCCCGGCTTTTTGCAAGGGCGGGCGCGTCGATCAACAGTACGGTCAGCGGTACACCGAGCGTTGCCGCAAGGCCTCGGCAAAAGTCCGCGTCACGGTCTGCCTCCGCACCCCGAATACCGTGATGCACGTGGACGGCAGAAACGTGAGCATCTGCCGCGAGCAGGGAAAGCAACGCCACCGAATCGGCACCGCCCGACAGCGCTACGCAAAGCGGCGCGTCCTTCGGCAGCCCCGCCAGGGTACGCGGATCCTTGAAGCCCGAGGGCGGCATAGGAGCTTGTTTGTTCATCACGGCTCTTCAAGATCCACGATGGTGCGGAACTTGGTGTAAGCACCGATCCAGCCCACCTTGATGTTGCCGGTCGAGCCGTGGCGGTTCTTTTGAATGATGACCTCGGCGACGTTGCCCTCCTGCTCATCGGGGGAACGGTCCGTCTTGTAGTATTCGTCACGGTACAGGAACATAACCACGTCGGCGTCCTGCTCGATCGAGCCCGATTCACGCAGGTCGGAAAGCTGGGGACGCTTATCGGTACGGCTTTCCGTACCACGGGAAAGCTGCGCGCAGCAAAGGATCGGCACGCGCATTTCCTTTGCCATGAGTTTCAGGCCCCTGGAAATGACACCGACCTCAAGGGCACGGTTATCGTAATGCTGCTCACTTTCCATCAGTCCCAGGTAGTCGATGACCACAAAGCCAAGGTTTTCCACGCGGCGCAGCTTTGCCTTCATCGCAGTGACCGTGAGTCCCGAGGTGTCGTCAATATACAGATCGGTCTTTGAAAGACGCGCTGCGGCGTCGGCAAGTCTTTTCCAATCGTCCTCCGAGAGCTGACCCGAGCGCAGCGCATAGCTATCGACCATCGCTTCGCTGGAAAGCAGACGCGAAACAAGCTGCTCGGCAGACATTTCCAGTGAGAACACGCACACCGCTTTCTTTTGTGAAATGGCGACGTTGGTGGCAACGTTCAGAGCAAACGAGGTCTTACCCATACCGGGGCGCGCGCCCAAGATGATGAGATCGGAATCGCCCATTCCGACAAGCAGACGGTCGACTCCCGAAAAGCCCGTGGGCGTGCCGCGCGCGGCGGCAGGATCCTCGGCTAACTGATGCAGGTTGTCGAATACGTTGCGCAGCACGTCGCGGATATGCTGAAAGCTGCGGGAATCGCGCCCTGCGGAGATCTCGGTGAATTGGCTCTGGGCAAAGTCCAGAATGTGGGTGACCTCCTCCTGCTCGGAAAAGGTCATATTCGACACGTCCGAGCAGGTGGCGATGATGCGGCGCAGCGTGCTTTTTTCCTTCACGATGCGGGCATAGTCCTGCACGTTCATGGAATTGGGCGTTGCCTCCAAGAGGGAACGGATATATTCCTCGCCGCCCGCCTTTTCGTAAACGCCCTTATGGACAAGGGAGTCGATCAGGGTGACGGGGTCGATCTCGCTGCTGGCGTCGAACAGCTCGCGCATGGCAAGAAAGATCTCCTTGTGCTCGGTCAGATAAAAGTCGTCCGCGCCGACAACGGTCAGCACGTCGGTGATGCAGGCGGGATCGATGAGGATCGAGCCCAGCAGCGCTCGCTCGGAAGCAAGCGAGGCGGGCATTTTGCGCACGGTATCCTCAAGCCCTACGCCGTAATCGTTCATTTTCTGTGCCATGGCGCTTACTTCTCGGTGACCACGACGTGGATCTTGCCCGCGACGTCGGTGTAAAGCTTCACGTCCAGATCATAGCTTCCATACGCCTTGATCGGCTCGTTCAACACGATCTTGCGCTTGTCGACGGTAACGCCGTGATCGGCGGCAAGCTTTTCGGCAACGTCCTTTGAGGTGATCGAGCCGTAAAGGCGGCCGTCGGCACTCGCACCGACCTTGAACAGGACCTTAAAGGTTTCCAGCTTTTCGGCGGTTTCCTTCGCTGCGGCGCGCTCGACCTCGATCTTGTGCTGCGCGGCAGCTTGCTTGTTTTTCAGCTCCGTGACGGCTTGATTGTCAGCGGGCTTTGCCAGCTTGCGGGGAAAGAGGAAATTACGGGCGTAGCCGTCCGAAACCTCGACCATTTGATCCTTTTTG
>JAGAMJ010000118.1 GCA_017624795.1 Clostridia bacterium | reverse complement strand
TGATCTGCTCGATCGAGCCGTCGGGCAAAAGCCCTTGCGACTCGGGTGAGCCCTGAATTTCATTACGTAATTTTAGCGCGAGGGATGGATTTCGCGTTGTGATGTTGGCGACGCGATGCTCCAAAAGGAAGCGAATCCGTGCCTCGCTACCGGCGGTCCAAACCGAAAAATTGAGCCCGTTTTCCTGAACGTATGCGATGCTTTCGGCATTTACAAGTCTTTTGTCGCTGTTGATGCAGTCGCAACCGATCTCCTTGCAACGCGCCACGGTGTCGCGCAGCTGTGCTTCACTCAGCTGCCCCAGCTCTTCCTCGGTGTCGGCTTTTAATTTGTGCAGATTGTACCAAAATTCGGTGCCAAGTGCCTTGCACTCGGCGTGACGGTGGGCAACGCAGCCCGTGAAGAGAATACGGTGTTCCATACCGTAGCGCTTTGCCGCCTCGACAACAAGCGATAAGATCCCATTCTCTTTGATGTCGCAGTTGATAAAGAGCGTAGGGTAGGGCGCGACCAAGCGCAGCAACGTATCAAATTTCAGGCACTCGGCGGCAGTTTCAAGCTTGTCGTGCCAAAGGTAGAGCTCCTCGCCGTCATAACGCACGTCGATCTCGATGTATTCAGCGCCCGAGTTGATGGCGGCGAGAATATGCTCGCGGCTGTTGGGGGCGGTGCCCTCGCATCCCGAATGTGCGGTGATGGTGGTCATATTTGCTTTGCGGAGCTGTATTGGAGAATATCGTTTCATTTCGTTTATCACGGTTTCCTTGCATTTTGTTGTTATGTGCTCATTATAATACGCCGAGCGCAAAATTGCAAGCAATTCTGCTAAAATTGTGTTGACAATAACAGTGCCTATAAGTATAATAAATATATCTAAATAATAGAAAAACCACTTTTTCGGGAGGTTGAAGCATCATGAAACGATATCATTTTCAGACCAACGGCAAAAGCAAGGCAGAATCCGTCATCAAGGGCGACAAGTACCGCATCACGGTACTGACCCCCTCGCTTGTCCGCTTGGAGTACAGCGAAACGGGAGATTTTGAGGACAGGGCGACGCAGTCGGTCGTCAACAGGGATTTCTCGGCTTGCGAATATAACGTCACGAAAAATGAAAACGGCTTGGTCATTGAAACCGAGGCGTTGGTGCTGACCTACGACGAAAAGCCCTTTTCCGAGAACGGACTGAACATAAAGGTCAAGGAGATCGAGGGCGCCGTATGGCACTACGGTCAGAAGCTCAACGATCTGAAAGGCACGTACAGAACGCTTGACCGCGTGGACGGTGATATTTACATAACCAGAGGCGATCACCAAGAGATCAAGATCGAGCTTGGCACAGGTATTATGTCCAGAGAGGGCTTTTCCGTGATCGACGACAGCGCCTCGATGGCACTCACCGATGAAGGGTGGGTAGAGCCCAGAAAGGCGGGCACCGACCTTTATTTCTTCGGCTACGGTCACAGATTCCTGGAAGCGCTTTCGGATTTTTATCACCTGTGCGGCAAAACACCCCTGCTGCCCAGATATGCTCTTGGCAACTGGTGGAGCAGATATTACCGCTATACCGAGCAAGAGTATATGACCTTGATGAACCGCTTCGAGAGCGAGAAGCTGCCCTTCTCGGTCGCCGTGATCGATATGGACTGGCACCTTGTTGACGACGTGGATCCCAAATACGGCGGCGGCAAGCGCGGCTGGACGGGCTATACCTGGAACAGAAAGTTTTTCCCCGACCCCAAGCGCTTTATGAAGTGGCTGCACGATAAAAATATGAAAGTCACCCTCAATGTTCACCCCGCTGACGGCGTGCGCGATTTTGAGGAGATCTACCCCAAGATGGCAAAGGCGGTGGGCATTGATCCCGCAACCGAGCAGGCGGTGGAGTTTGATCCTTCCAGCCCCGAATTTATGAAGGTCTATTTTGACGTTCTTTGCCACGACCTTGAAAAAGAGGGCGTTGACTTCTGGTGGATCGACTGGCAGCAGGGCACCAACTCCAAAATGGAGGGGCTTGATCCGCTTTGGATCCTGAACCACTTCCACTACCTTGACAGCGCCTGGAAGGGCACGCGCCCCATGACCTTCTCGCGCTATGCGGGCGTTGGCAGCCACAGATACCCCATCGGCTTCTCGGGCGATACGACCATCACCTGGAAGAGCCTGGCCTATCAGCCCTATTTCACCAATACCGCAAGCAACATCGGCTACGGCTGGTGGAGCCACGATATCGGCGGACATATGTGGGGCGAGCGTGATGACGAAATGATGGCACGTTGGGTGCAATACGGCGTATTCTCGCCCATCAACCGTCTGCACAGCTCCAACAACCCCTTCTCGGGCAAGGAGCCGTGGAGATACAACGACACCACAAGAAACGTGATGAACAAGTACCTTCGCCTGCGTCACGCGATGATCCCCTATCTTTACACGATGAACCGTTTGGCAAGCAGAAACGACCTGCCCCTCATTCAGCCCATGTACTACGCCGAGCCCGAGTTGGAGGCAGCGTATAACGTGCCCAATGAATACTATTTCGGCACTGAGCTGATCGTTTCCCCCGTCACCTCGCAGATCGACAGCGTGTCCAAGGCGGCAAAGGTCGCGACCTGGCTGCCCAAGGGGCTTTGGTGCGATATGTTCAGCGGCACGGTCTACGAGGGCGGCAAAATGACCGATCTTTGGAGAACGGTGGACGACATTCCCGTTCTGATGAAGGCGGGCGCCATCGTGCCGATGACCGATATGAGCGAGTACAGCAATACCGTGAAGAATCCCGATGCGCTTGACGTGCTCGTGTTCCCCGCGGCAAACGGAAGCTTTACCCTGTGGGAGGACGAGGGCGACACCCCCGAGGATAAGGACGAAAATTGGGCATCTACCGCGCTTGCTTATGAAAACGGCACCTTTACGGTCGGCAAGGCGAGCGGTAACCTTTCGGTGATCCCCGAAAAGAGAAGCTGGAACGTTGTGTTCTGCTCGGTCGAGGGCAGCGACGTCACTGTGACCGTTGACGGAAAGGCGATCAGCGTTGACACTTGCTATGACGAGGACTTGAAGCGCCTTACGGTCAAGATCCCCGCGACCGAGGTCACAAAGCAGATCGCGGTGTCCCTTGCAGAGGTCACCGTTACCGATAACAGAAAGCAGCGCATTTACGACGTGCTTGAAAGAGCGCAGATGAACTACGATCAAAAGCACAGGATCTGGAATCAGATCTGCGACGCCGAGATCGACAGCGTCGCGGCAGTCAACGAGATCGAAATGGACGATGCCGTGAGAAGCTGCTTGCTTGAATTGATCTAAAAGATCATTGATAAAACAAGCCGATGAGGGAAAACCTCATCGGCTTGTTTTATATGCCGTACGTGCCCGTCAGCGGGTCCTTGAAAAGACCGATCTCGGGTGTTGCAAAGGTGAATACAGCGAACAGCGCGGCGATGGCACAGAGCAGGGCAATTGCGAGCTTTGGGCGTTCACACGCGGTCGCTGCGCTGTTAAACTGCCTTGTTTCATAAATATAAGCAATTGCGGCACAGATGAAAAAGATCGCGATATTGAGCCAGTCGGGGGACCTGCCGATCACGCCGTTGTAGGTGTAAAAGAGGACGGGGATCAGCACAAGACCGAGCAGTATTCCTTTGAGCTTTACACACCAAAAATCCCCGCGATCGCCAAAGAAAAAGCTTTGCACAACGGCAAAAATCAGCATCGGCCAAAAGAGCAGCTTCATATGCTCAAAGGTCGATTCATTCACGCCCGAAAACGGCGCGATCCACCTCGCCGCGCCAAGCCAATCGTACAGAAAATGCAGCAACGTACCCCCAAGCGACGTTACGGCAAAGCCCAAAAGCTGCCAAAGACCGATCGAGCGTTTCATCAAATCACCTCAAACAATATCGTTGTCTTCATTATATTCGGTCATAGCTGCCGCTATGCACGGATCCGACAAGCCCCCGCGGTACAAGCCGTTTTTTGATGGGGCGCTTGCTTTGCATGGGGCGTTTGACATTGACTTTTCTTTATGATATAATCATCTTAAAGTAAATTTTCGGAGGCGGAATATGAGTGAGAAACGATTTGAAAGAAAACAATGGCTCGTTCTTATTTTATTCGGGCTTGTCGGACAGATCGCCTGGTCGGTCGAGAATATGTATTTCAACCTTTTCGTCTTTGAAACGGTTGCACCGTCGCTTGCGACCGTGACGCTGATGGTTCAGCTCAGCGGCATCGTGGCAACGCTTGCCACGCTTGTGGCGGGCACGCTCTCCGATAAGGTCGGAAACCGCAAAAGCTTTATCTCGTGGGGATACGTGATCTGGGGTGTCAGTGTCGCTCTGTTTGGCTTTTTGTCCCCCGAGCTGACCGAAAAGATCTTTGGTTGCGGACTTGATAAGGCGGTTTCGCATACCTTGGTGGCTGTTGTGGTCGCGGACTGCGTCATGACGCTCTTTGGTTCTACTGCCAATGACGCCTGCTTTAACGCGTGGGTCACCGACAATACGCATAGCTCGTTCCGCGGCAAGGTGGAGGGTGTTCTTTCGATCCTGCCCCTTGCGGCGATGCTCATCGTCGCGGGCGGATTTGGTATGATCGTTGAGATGATCGGGTACTCCATGATGTTCCTGTGTCTTGGTATCATTATTTCTATATGCGGCGTGTGCGGGATCATCAAGCTGAAAGATAGCCCTACGCTTCAAAAAAATGGCGGCTTCGGGGATATCCTTTACGGCTTTAAGCCAAGTGTTATCAAGGGGAATTCACCCTTTTATCTGACGCTTTGTCTGGTGCTTATATACGGGATCGCGTGTCAGATATTTATGCCATACCTTATCATTTATATGAAGACCTTCCTTGGATTTTCCGTGATCGAGTATAGCGTCGTTTTTGGAGCTGCCATTATTCTCGGAGCTGCTGCAAATCTTTTCCTGACAAGGATCTCCGACAGAACGAACAAGAGCACGATGCTTTATTTTGCTGCGGCAGTATTTTCGGCTGGTCTTCTCGGTATGTATTTTGCCAAGGGTGTCAGCAAAGCGGTGTGCCTTGTGACCTTTGGTATCGCGGGCTTTGTTATGATAACGGGATATATTTTGATATCGGCTCTTTGCGGCTCTCTTGTGAGAGATTATACCGCCGAGGGTGAGGTTGGAAAGATGCAGGGTGTCCGTATGGTGTTCAGCGTTCTGATCCCCATGATCGTAGGCCCGATGATAGGAAACGGCATCAATGCGAAAATGAACATTCCGCTTCCCGATATGGACTCTGCCGATGTTATGACGACGCAATATATCCCCGCACCCGAAATATTTCTTGCAGGCGCGCTGTTCTCGCTTTTGATGTTTGCGCTCATACCCGTCCTTGTAAAGATCTCAAAGAAAAAAGAC
>JAGAMJ010000117.1 GCA_017624795.1 Clostridia bacterium | reverse complement strand
TGATCCCCATTCTGATCCCTCTTTTCGTTTCCTCCTTCCGCCGTGCCGACGAGTTGGCAACGGCGATGGAGTGCCGCTGCTACCGGGGCGGAAAGGGACGCACCAAAATGACGGTGCCGCATCTGCATGTGCGTGATTTCGCAGCGCTTTTGCTGGTGGTTGGCATTGGCGCGGGAATCGTGCTGCTCAATCGCTATGGAATCGGTTATACCGTGTGAGGATAGTATGGAAGGAAAGGTTTTATTGACGGTCGCTTATCTTGGCACGGCGTACTGCGGATATCAGGTGCAGCCGAACGGCATCACCGTACAGGAGGTGCTGGGCAACGCCGCAAGGGCGTTGTTTGGTTTTGATTGCGACATAGTCGGGTGCAGCCGCACCGACAGCGGTGTGCACGCGCGCCGCTTTTGCGTTTGCTTATCCGATAAGGGAAAGGACCGATTGACCACGACGATCCCCGCGGGGCGGATCGCCCGTGCCCTGAACGCCCACTTGCCGCAGGATATTTCGGCGCTGCGCTCAATGGAGGTTTCTGCTGATTTTCATCCAAGATACGACGTTGTATCAAAGGAATACGAATATCTGATCTATAACGGCGCCGAGCGCGATCCCTTTTTGCTCGACCGTGCGTGGCACATTCCCGTTCACATCGATGAGCAAGCGCTTTCTTCGATGAACCGCGCGGCTGCTTTTTTTGTGGGAACGCAGGATTTTTCGGCATTTCGCGCGGTAGGTGCCGATACCGAGCCAAAGGACGCCGTGCGAACGGTGTTTGAAGCGAGTGTTGAGCGACGGGGGGATCTGATCGCGTTTCGCGTGCGTGCCGACGGATTTCTCTATCACATGGTACGCATCATGGCGGGCACGCTTGTCGCCGTGGCGAAGGGGCGGATTCCTGCCGATGCGATCCCTGCGCTGATCGAATCGCGCGACCGCATCAATGCGGGCACGACCGCGCCCGCGTGTGGGCTGTATCTCAATCGCGTATTTTACAAGGATATAACTCCGTAAAAAGAAAGGAGGGGGATCTGATGGACTCTGAAAAAAAGCAGGTGACGGCTCTGGTCGCGATCGAGGGGGAAAGACTCCCCGAGCCGAGAAGGACGAGCTATTGGACGCGTATTGCCGGCAAATATACCGTTTTGTGGCGCGCGTTGCTCGTGGTATTGGTGCTTTTTGCGGTGCTCTTTATGCTTGTGTTTTCCAGAGCGTTTACTTATGACAGCTTGTTTTGCTTTTTTAAGGATCTGCAAATGGTAACGGCATTCGTCCCGTCCGATTATGCCACCGTCAGCACGACCTATGAGGAGGGGGGATATACCGCGCTCGCTTATCGCGGTGGTATCGCCTTTGTCAATACGGGCGGCATTGAGGTCTATTCGCCGGACGGCAGACGCTTGTTGGACGTTGATCTTGCCTTGAAATCCCCAAACGCCGTGGCTTCCCGCAAGTATTTGATTGCCTATGACAGCGGCGGAACGACCTTTACGGTCACGAACTCGTACACAGAGCTGTTCCGCAGTGAAACAGATTTTCCGATCTATGGCGCCGAGGTTTCGGATTCGGGACATTTTGCGCTGATCACCGCCTCTGACGAGGTGCTTTCACAGGTCTTGCTCTATGACAATAATTTTAATTTGATCCAGCGCTTTCACCGTGCATCCGCCACCGTGGGCGTCAGCGTTTCCGACAACGGCAGACAGATCGCTTTGCTTGGCATCGCCGCAACCGAGGGAACGGCAAGAACGGTGCTTGACGTTTATCAGCTTGGTAAAAGCGCGCCCGCATACTCGCTTTCGTTTGAGCAGGAGCTGCCGCTGTCCGTTGGCTTTACCAACAACAGACATCTGACGGTTTTGACAGATAAAGCTTTGCGTTCTTGTGATCTGGACGGTGAGATCGAAGCCCAAATGCCGCTTGACGGCATGCCGATCGCCTTTACGGTGAACGGTGAGGGGGCGGCGCTTGTTTTGGAAACCGAACAGATCGAATCCACCCACCGTGTGATCGTGCTGGATAAGCGCGGAGCGCTTTTGTATGACGGCACGCTTGATCGCGACGTATCGGCGGTGGCACTTGGGAGCGACGAGGTCTTTTTGCTGGCGGGCAACGAGGCACTTCGCATCGATACGGATAAGCAGCAGCAGACCGCGATCGCTATTGAGAGTGGTGCTACGGGCATTTTTGCGGTGGACAGCGGTCGGATCCGCGTGGTCTATCCCGCGAAGGTGGAATATCTTTCGTTTGAAGCGTAATACAGAAAGGAAGCCCAAGGGGGCTTGATGGATTTTTATATATGGTCATGTGTTCTAAATGCCACAAGCGCGTGGCGACTGTGTTTGTAACCAAGGTGGAAAACGGTGAGCGCAAAACCGAGGGGCTTTGCATCAAATGCGCCAAGGAGCTGGGATTTCCCACCGATCAGGTGATGGGAAACGTGATGGGTAAGCTTGGGATCTCACCCGATCAGCTGGAAAGCATGGAGGAGGAGATCAACGGGCTGATGCAGAGCATGGATCTGCCCAGCAGTAATGACGACAACGAGGACGGCGGCGCGCCTGCCATTGATTTTCCCAAGCTTTTTCGCGAAAGCGGTCTTTTTGGTACGCCCGCGGAAGGTCAGAAAGAGGATAAAGAGGGAAATGTAGTCAAGGAAAAGAAACCAAAGGAAAGAAAACGCAAATTCCTTGACACCTACTGCCGCAACCTCACCAAACGTGCGGCGGAGGGAAAAATGGACCGTATCGTCGGGCGCGAGCGTGAGCTTGCGCGCGTGATACAGATCCTTTGCCGCAGACAAAAGAACAATCCCTGCCTCATCGGCGAGCCGGGCGTTGGTAAGACTGCCATCGCGGAGGCGCTGGCACAGCGCATCGCTGACAATAACGTTCCTTATAAATTAAAGGGGAAAGAGGTCTATTTGGTGGACCTTACCGCGCTTGTCGCGGGGACGCAATTCCGCGGACAGTTTGAGTCCCGTATCTTGGGGCTTTTGAAGGAAGTCACCGACGCGGGGAACATCATTCTTGTCATCGACGAGGTGCACAACATCGTTGGTACGGGAGATTCCGAGGGCAGCGTCAACGCCGCAAATATCTTAAAGCCAGCGCTTTCTCGCGGAGAGGTTCAGCTGATCGGCGCGACCACCCTCAACGAGTATCGAAAGTATATCGAAAAGGACACCGCCTTGGAGCGTCGCTTCCAGCCCGTCACGGTAAACGAGCCCTCGCTTGATGATACTGTCGAGATGTTAAAGGGCATCAAGCACTATTACGAGAGCTTCCATTCGGTGCAGATCCCAAACGAGCTTTTGCGCCGCGCCGTGGTGCTTTCCGAACGCTATATTACCGATCGCTATCTGCCCGATAAGGCGATCGACCTGCTTGACGAGGCGGCGGCAAACCTTTCGCTCAATAGTACAGTTCTGAACGAAAGTTACGAAATAAAAGAACAATTATTAATTGAAAAGTCAAAACGAGAGGAAATTGAGGCAAGAGAAGCGAATGACGAGCAGTCCGAAAAGCAACGCTTTGAGGATCTTGCCAAGGTCAAGGCAAAGGAGCTTCAGCTCTCCGAACGGCTTGCCGAGATCGAGCCCGATTGCGGCAAGGTCACGATGACCGAGGAGGATATCGCACAGGTCATTGAGGTCTGGACGGGTATCCCCGCATCGCAGATCAGTGAAAACGAGTTTGAGCGCATCGACGGCTTGGAAGCGCGCTTG
>JAGAMJ010000116.1 GCA_017624795.1 Clostridia bacterium | reverse complement strand
TTCAAAAGCCCCGTGCCGTAATAGCGGAACACTTGAAAAAGTCCCTTTGCCCAGCGCTTTCGCTGCCACCAGGATTGGCGGAAGGATTCGGGCTGCTCGTCAAAAAATTCTGCCTCGTGGCAATATCCGACATGGTCGCCGTGCAAGATGCAATCGGCGGTAAACTCGATATCCTCGGTAAGCAAAAAATGCTTCCAGCCGTTGTTACGCTCGATGATCTCGCGGTCCACAAGGAATCCCGTCCCCGAAATAAAGGAGCTTGTCCCAAGGATTGAGCGAGGATTGTTGAGGTGCGTGGACTCACGCATGAACCACAGCGCATAGCCCGAGCTGATCCAATTCTTTCCGTAATTCTTGGAATTGCGGAAAGAGGTGACGACGCGGTGTCCCGCGCAGTACGCCTTGTCCATTTCCGCAATATAGTTTGCGGTCAGAATATTGTCTGCGTCAAAAATGATGTAGGCATCGTAATTTTGGAAAATACCGTCCGCCTTCATACGGTTGAAAAGAAATCGCATCGCATAGCCCTTGCCCACCTGCGCCTTGCAGTTGCGCTCGTATACGATCGCGCCCATCTCACGGGCGACGTCGGCGGTATGGTCGTCACAGTTATCGGCGATCACAAAAACATCCACCCGCTCCTTTGGATAGGTCTGTGCCGCGATGCTTTTGAGTAGCTCGGGCAGCACCTTTTCCTCGTTTCGGGCGGCGATGATCACGCCGTAGCGCTTGGTCTGATCGGTTTCCTTATATTTGCGTGGCTTGCGGATCATCGCAAGGAAAATATAGAAAAACTGATAGGAATAAAATATCAGCACCAGCGCACCGATGATATTGCTGATATAATAGCCGACGTTTTCAACGGGGTTGAGATATACGCCCGTCAGCTGCGGCATCATAACGTGTGCAATTGCATCAATAATCTTATCCATAATCCTCACAAGCGGCGCGTTTCGCGCCTTTTATCTTAAATTGTTTTTTTAGACTTCTTTTCTTGTATCAAGCGGCACAGCAGCGTCGCCCAATAGACCAGCAGAAAGGGACCGAACGCCTGCACGGCGATCATAAAGATCGGATAAACAATGGGGCCGAGAAAGCCGTAGAGATCCACGGGGCAGCCCGTAAAATTGTTGGAAACGAACATCAGGTTTGTCGCGATCTGCTGCGCGGGGTGTGCTTTGTTCCAAGCAAAATTGAACACGTATGAGATCACGCCTGTGGCGCCCACCAAAATGGCGCAGGACCAAATATCCCGCAGTGTGATGCGATAAACGCGACGCGTCAGCATCAAAAGTCCCACAAAGACCATGGCCCCGTGCAAAAGGAAGCTTTGGAAGGAGATCAGGTGGAAGAAGGGATAGCGCGGCAGCGAGGTGCTTGGGAAAAAGAGGAAGCACGCACCGCCAATAAGACTGCCCGTGGCAAGGAAAACGTCGCCGAAGCGACGCAACGCGCCCTTTGCAAAAGAAGCGAACAGCCCCGCGTACAGCACAAGACTGCAATAGTAAAGAGGCACGAAATCATTTGGGTTTCGCGAGCCCGTGACAGCCAGCACGAATACGATCTTCCAAATTTCCAGCGCCCAAAGCAGCGCCGTCACCGCGCGGATCACGGTGCGGACCCTTTCCTCGCTCATTTGACGGCAAAGGTAAAGCCCCGTGCCGATCAGCAGCACTGTCAGCAAAAAGAGCGCAAGGTGCCCGACGGTATACATGCCACACGGTTCCACCGCATATGGCAAGCAAAAAAACATAGGCGGTATTCCTCCGTTTTATTCGGACTTGGATCCGTCATCATCAAAGTTGATGCGCTTTTCCTCGATCACAAGAGGTCGCTTGTTGATCTTTGATCGCATCGTGAGCAAATATTCGCCAATAACGGACGTAAAGATCAAATTAAGAGAGCCGAAAAGAGCGATCGTCGGAAGCAACCAAAGCTCGTGTATATTTGCGCCCAGCAAATGCGCCACAAGGCAAGCAACGCCGCCAAGGAAAGACGCCGCCAGAAAGAAATAGCCAAGCATGCCCGCCATGCGGATCGGCGTTTTGGTATAGGTGGTAAAGCTGAGCATCGCCGCATCATAGAGGGTGTTGAAATTGTTGTGCGTTTTGCCCGCGCGGCGCTTTGCCTGCTCATACGGTACGATCTTTTTGGCAAAGCCAAGCTCCGACACGATGCCGCGAATGAAGGGGGCAGGATCGTCCAGCGTGCGCAGCACGTCTACAAAGCTGCGGTCATACAGTCCAAAGCCCGTAAAATGCTCAATCTGGTCGACCGAGGACATTTTGCGGATCATTTTATAATAGCAGGTCCGCAAAAAGCGCATCAGCTTGTTTTCACGGCTGCTCTCTTTGACCGCGCAGATCACCTTATAACCCTTTTCCCATTCGGCGACAAGGGTGGGGATCATCTCAATGGGATCCTGAAAATCGGCGCAAAGCGGAATGGTGCAATCCCCCGTCGTCTGGCAAATGCCGTGATAGGGGGAGTTGAACTGCCCGAAATTGCGCGCGTTGAAAATGGCGCGTACACGCGGATTTGCGGCGCAAAGCGCCTCCAATTTTTCTCTTGTCGTATCGGTGGAGCAGTTGTCGATAAAGGTAATGTCGTAATCGTACTGCGGCAGCGATCTTGCAAACTCGGCAACGATCGCCTCGGTCAACGGGATCACGTTTTCTTCTTCGTTATAGGTCGGCACCATAATGCTGATACGCTTTGGCACCGCACGTTCGGTTTTCATTGTTTGCACAAGCTCTTCCATTATACTACCTCATCATTAAGCGTTCCGTGGTCCGAGGGATCCGTGATCGCCTTATTGTTTTTTCGTGACCAATAAAGCCCCAGCGCAACGCAAAGCAGCAGCCGCACAAGGTTTGCACCCACAACGGCAAGGGCAAAGCCCCAAAGGCCGCCGTGTAGCGCGGCAGGAATAC
>JAGAMJ010000115.1 GCA_017624795.1 Clostridia bacterium | reverse complement strand
CCACGCGCACGGCGGACGCACGCCCTGCGAATATTGCGCCTTTGGCGCCATCTGCCGCGCATCACAAAAAAATTAAAGGAGGATATCAATGGGACGCAATTGGACAACGGCGCAGCTTGACGCCATGAACGAAAAAAATAAGACCCTGTTGGTATCCGCCGCGGCGGGCTCGGGCAAAACAGCCGTTTTGACCGAGCGCATCATTCGCTCGCTCACCGACACCGAGCACCCCGCCGACATTTCCCGTATTCTGGTGGTCACCTTTACCCGTGCCGCCGCAGGCGAGCTGCGTCACCGCATTTCAAGCGCGCTTTCCTCGGCGCTGGCGCTGGATCCCACCAACACGCACCTCACCCGTCAGCTGATGCTGCTGGGCGGCGCGCACATTTCCACGATCGACTCCTTTTATTTCGATCTGGTCCGTTCCAATTTTCAGGCGGCGGGCTTTCCCCCCTCCTTCCGCATGGCCGACGACACCGAGCTTGTCACCTTGCGGCAGGGCACCATGAACGACGCGATCGATACGATGTATGAAAAAAAACGACAATTCCCCTTGATTTCCGATATTTTTTGTAATATCCGCACCGAGGATTCGCTGGCACAGACACTGATCGACATCTATGAGCGACTGAACAAATATCCCGAATCGATCGACATTCTGCTTCGCTCCGCCAAGGAGATCGAGCAAGGCGCAAATACACCTCTTGACACGGGCTTTGGCGAGGTTTGGCTGAATACGGTACGAGAAATTGCGCAAAGCGGTGCCCAAATTTTCAAGGAAGCGCTTCTCGCTTTACCCGCAGAGGGGGAAGCTTCGAAGCTGGAAAAGAAATTTGCGCCGCTTTACACAGAGATCGCAAAGCGGTGCAACGACCTGCTTGCCGCGCTTGACGCAAAGGACCACGACACGATCCGCGCCTTGCTTTGCGATCCCTTCGCTGCAACGCTCACGGGCGGACGCCTGCCCGACATGTCTGATTCTTTCCTCACGTTGCGCCAGCTTTGCGACGCATTCCGCGATAAATGGAAGAAAAACGCACCCGTTTTGGGGGCAATTTCAAAAAAAGAGATCGCTGAAAGTGCCGCCGAGAGCGCCGCGGTGCTGCGCTTGCTGCACGAAACGCTCTCCCTTTACCGCGATGCATATCAAGAGGCAAAGGCGATGCGTGAGATCGCTGAATTTTCAGACGTATCGCGCGCCGCGTACCGCCTTTTGGTCGACAGTCAGGGCACACCGACACCCCTGGCGCGTGAGCTTTCCGCCTCGTACGATGCCATCTACATTGACGAATATCAGGACGTGGACGCCATGCAGGACGCGACCTTCCGCGCCATTTCCACCCCCTATAACCGCTTTATGGTGGGCGATATCAAGCAAAGCATTTACCGCTTTCGCGGCGCACAGCCGGCAGTGTTTGCAAGCTACCGTAAGCACTTTCCGCTTTTGAGCGAGGCAGCGCCCGACGCGAAAGCCGCAACCGTTTTTATGTCCAACTGCTTCCGCTGCGATGAAAACGTGATTCGCTTTTCCAATGCCGTTTCGGGCTTTCTTTTCTCTCATAGCGCCGAGGGCATCGGCTACACCGCCGATGACGATCTTGTTTTTTCCAAAAACCTCCCACACGAGGATTACAGATCCCCAAAATGCCGCGTAATGCTACTCGACAAAAAGCCCAAAAAGGAACGTGAGGAGGGCGAGGACAGCGAGAGCGCGCTATTGGAAGCGCGTATGGTCGCCGCCGAGATCACACGCCTTTTGAGAGAGGAACGCAAGGCAGACGGCTCGCCCATCGTTGCCGCTGATATCGCGGTGCTGATGCGAAGCACCTCGCACGCGGCGTCGCTCTCAAAGGCACTTGCCGCGTATGGGATCGCCACCAACGACACCTCCCGCCGCAGCTTTTTTGAAAATCCGGAGGTGCTGTGTATGTACAGTCTTCTGGCAACCGTCGATAACCCCTTGCGCGACATTTATCTTGCCGCCACGCTTCGTTCCCCGTTCTTCGGCTTTACGCTTGAAGATCTTGTAACGGTGCGCTCTGTTGGCAATAGCTCGCTTTCTTTGTACGAGGCGCTCTGCGAGGCGGCGCAAAACGGCGTCAACGATGAGAGCTTGGCAACAAAAATTGAGGATTTCTTGACCCGTCTTGCCACTTATCGCCAAAAAGCGCAGTCACTTTCGGTGGACAAATTCCTGCGTTATCTATACCGTGAAACCGCCGTACTCTCTTTTTCGGGATATGAAAAGGACGAGAATGGAACGGCGGTGCGCCAAAGCAACCTGAACCGTTTGTATGAATATGCCCGCACCTTTGAGGCGGGCGGCTTCAAGGGGCTGTATCAATTCATTCGCTACGTGGACAGCATTATGGAAAACGGCACAAAAATGCCCGCACCCGAAGGTGATCCGAATGCCGTTTCGCTGATCACCGTTCACCATTCAAAGGGCCTCGAATACCCCGTTTGCTTCCTTGTGGGCACCGCCTCACGCTTTAACGAGGACGACCGAAAGGCAGTTCTGCTTTCCGACGAACGACTTGGGTGTGCCACGCGGCTGTGTAATGCCGGTCCTTTTTCAAGAACCAACACCTTCCAGCGTCAGGCGATCTCGCTTGAGATCCGCAGGCAGAACCGCGAGGAAGAAATGCGTGTGCTTTACGTCGCCATGACACGTGCAAGAGAACGTCTGTATATAACAGCCACCCCTCAATACGGCGTGGAAAAGGCGATGGGACGCGCTCTCGTTGCAAGTCACCGCTTAGCAGGCGTGCTGGCAACCGACGGCAGCTGCTATCTGGATTGGATCCTTGCCGCGCTGGAACGCCCCGATACGGCAGAGTTTGCCGAGATCAAGGTCATCGAGGAGGATCAGCTCCCCGCGATGGAAGACGCTTGCAAAGCGCCTGCAAATACCGTGCAAAAAGATGAGTCAAACGGCACCGCAGACCGTTCCGAAAGCCCTGTTATTGACTTGCTGACGCAGCGCTTTGCTTACGTTTATCCACATCAGCATTTGACCAAATTGCCCGCAAAATTATCTGTATCACGGCTTTCCCCCGTGGTATTGGACGTGTATGACAACGACGATGCGCCAAGCCCCGTGACGTTGCAAGACGGGGACGCAGAAGCGCTGCTGCACACCTTTGACCGCACGCCCTTGTTTGAAAACAAGACGCCCGATGCCGCCGCGCGCGGTACCGCAACCCACGAATTTCTGCAATTCTGCGATTTTCGCCGTGCGGAAAAAGACGGTGTGAAAGCAGAGCTTCAACGCTTGATCCACGAGAAATATCTCTCGCCCGAAGCACAAGACGCCGTCAGGGTAAACGAGCTGGAACGCTTTTTCAAAAGCAAATTCTATCAGTCGCTTATGGGCGCTGACGCGCTGCATCGCGAAACGCGCTTCAACATTTTCCTTTCCGCCGACGCCTTTACGGGCGACGCCGCCTTCGCCGAGCAATTGCAGGGCGAAAAGCTGCTTGTGCAGGGCGTGATCGACCTGTTTTACACAGATGGCAAGGGGAAGCTGGTGCTGTGTGACTACAAAACAGACCGCCTCACCCCCGAAGAATTGCGAGATCCCGATGCCGCCGCGCGTATGCTGTCCGATCGGCACGGTGAACAGCTTTCCTATTACGCGATGGCGCTTGCCGAGATCTGCGGCAAAGCCCCCGATCGCATTTTGATCTATTCCCTGCCGCTTGGCGAGGCAGTTGAGGTTCATTTGCCGAAATAAAATAAAAAGAGGAAGTTTTCAACTTCCTCTTTTTATTTTATGATTTTTGAATAGCGTCCAAAACGAGGCGCTCGGCTTCCTCTACGTCCTTCGCCTCGACCGTCGCACCCGCGGCGCGGCGGTGACCGCCGCCACCGAATTTGGCGCAAACCGCGGCAACGTCAAAATCTACATTTGCGCGCATCGAAACACGGAACGCTCGCTCCTTTTCGATCTGCCGTATCACCACGGCGATCTCGACACCCTCCACCGAGCGGACAACGTCCACTACCGAGGAAAGATGCTCGTCTTGCAGCTTATTGAACTGCTTATCCTCAAAGGAAATGGCGCTGATGCCAACCTTTCCCTTGTCGTACAGATGCAGCTTGTCAAAGCCAAGGCGCTCGGCACGAAGCACGGGAAAGCTTTTCACACCAAACAGCTTGTGGCTGATCTCTGCCACGTCAACCCCACGCTCCACAAGCGCTGCTGCGCGCAGATGCGTTTCCTTTGTGACGTTGGAAAAACGGAATCCGCCCGTGTCACCGCTGATCGCGGCGTAAAGCAGCGAATCGCAAACGCCCGGCGCTTCCTTGCCCGAAGCGGCGATGAGGTCATATACGATCTCGCCACAAGCGGCGGCATCGGGTACGATCAGATGATCGGCATAGGGCGTGCCCGTTTCGTGGTGATCGATCATCAGCGAAACGCGGTCGCCGTAAAGCGCATAAAGCGCACCCAATTGAGATGGCGAGGCGGTATCGACGCTGATAAAGCGCGCGTTCTCAAAGCCGTCAGGCAAGCTTGATGGCAACACGCTTTGCTGCAAGCCCTCGTTCAAAAAAGACAGACGTTCCGGTACCTCATCGGCACAAAGGCAATAGCAGCAGCTGCCCTGTGCCTCCAAAAATGCGGCAAGCGCAAACGCCGAGCCGATGGCGTCAGCATCGGGGTGCGTATGGAACAAAATACAGGTCGGCTGCGGCGGCAGCAAGCGTTCCAGCGCCTCCTGTACGGTCAGCTTGCGATACTCCATCACTGTTCCTCACTCTCGTTTGCATCATCGGGATCGGTGATGGTGATGGAATTGAGAATGCCCGAAATACGAGCGCCGTAGGCGATCGATTCATCTTCAACGAAGGTAAATTCGGGGGTGGCACGCAGATTCATACGCTGCGCCACCTGACGGCGGATAAAGCCCGCCGAGGATTTTAGCCCGAGATAGACCTCCTTTTTCTCGCCCCGCATCGCCGAATAATAGACCTTTGCGTATTTGAGATCGGGCGTGACGTCTACGCCCGTGACGCTGATAAAGGCGTCGCTGACGCGGGGATCCTTCACCTCGCGCAGGATCTCGGCAAGGGTCTTTTGCATTTCATCGTTGATTCTTCCTCTGCGATAATTTGCCATACACTTCACTCCTCTTTGTAAAACGGGGCTGCCACGATCGCAGCAGCCCCATTGTCATTTTTGATTACTGTGCAGCGTTTACGATAGCCGCAAATGCAGCCGATTTGAGCGATGCGCCGCCGATCAGACCGCCGTCCACGTTTTCCTTGGACAGAAGCTCCTGTGCGTTCTTATCGTTCATAGAACCGCCGTACTGAACGGTAACCGTTTCAGCCACGTCAGCGCCGTACATCTCGGCAATTGCGGCACGTACAAAGCCGTTGCCCTCGTCTGCCTGGTCGGCGGTGGCGGTCACGCCCGTGCCGATCGCCCAAACGGGCTCGTATGCAACGATCACGTTTTTCAGCTGCTCTGCGCTCACGTTGGTCAGCGCCATCTTGGTCTGGAATTTGAGCAGCGTTTCGGTGTAGCCAAGCTCTCTTTGCTCCAAGGTTTCACCAACGCAAACGATCGCTTTAAGACCTGCGTTCAGGGCAGCGAGCGTGCGCAGATTAACGGTCTGATCGGTTTCTGCGAAGTACTGACGGCGCTCGGAGTGACCGATGACCACGTACTCAACGCCTGCCTCGGTCAGCATTTCAGCCGAGATCTCGCCGGTGTAAGCGCCGGACGCCTTGAAGTGCACGTTCTCGGCACCGATCTTGATGTTGGAGCCCTTTGCTGCCTCAACGGCAGCGGGGATATCAATGGCGGGCACGCACAGCACCACGTCGCAAGCATCCTTGCCCGCAACCAGGGGCTTCATCTCATTGATGAGCGCGGTCGCGGACGCGGGAGTCATATTCATTTTCCAGTTACCGGCAATAACAGTTCTTCTCTTTGCGGTGTTCATATCTATTCTTTTCCTTTCGATGTCAAATTATTTGTCAAGCAGGCAAGCAATTCCGGGAAGAGTCTTGCCTTCAAGGAATTCAAGCGACGCGCCACCGCCCGTGGAAACGTGCGTCATCTTGTCGGCAAAGCCAAGCTTTTCAACAGCAGCTGCGGAGTCACCGCCGCCGATGATAGAGATCGCACCCGAAGCAGCCACGGCATTTGCCACAGCGTGCGTGCCGGCAGCGAAGTTATCCCACTCGGAAACACCCATCGGGCCGTTCCAGACAACGGTGCCCGCGTTCTTCAAAACGTCAGAGAACAGTGCCTGGGACTTAGGACCGATGTCAAGGCCCATCCAGCCCTCGGGGATCGCGTCGGAATCAACGATCATGCTCTCGGTGTTGGGATCGTATGCCTTGCCAAGCTTGTTATCAACAGGAAGCAGGAACTTAACGCCCTTTGCAGCTGCCTTTTCCATCAGCTCGCGAGCCATATCCAACTTGTCAGACTCACAAATAGAGGTACCGATCTCAAGGCCCTGTGCCTTGAAGAAGGTGTATGCCATGCCGCCGCCCACGATCAGGGTGTCGACCTTTTCGAT
>JAGAMJ010000012.1 GCA_017624795.1 Clostridia bacterium | reverse complement strand
CCTGCTTTTTTACCATCAGCGTTAATTTTTGCTCGATTGCTTTTTCTCTCATACCTCGCGCCGTCGGCAGGGATCTCTGCCGCCTTGGAAGGGGGGTGCGTGAGTGTCGCCTTCATGCCCGCCGCGATCAAAGTCCCCCTTCGGCGGAAAAAATCCTTTCAGAAGGGGTGCCATTGTGGAAACGCTTTGCAAGAGCTTTGAAAATTCCTCCTCGGGTAAGCCCTGTGGCTCTGCGTGTGGGGCGTTTTGCTCCTCGGGCACTCTGCTCACCTCCCGTTTTGTATTTGTCGGCCCAACTCCAAAAGATCGCTGTCCGAGGCGTTGCGAATGGCGTTGCGCAAGGACTCCATATCACCCGGGCGCACCTGAAAGCGCGAGAGGTCAAGCCCGTATTCACTTGCCAGCTTTTCGATGATGAGTTGCAGCTGGCGGTCGTTTAGCGAGAGCAGACGGTTTAAGCTTTTCCGATCAAGTTGCATGCGGATCACTCCTTTCTATGACCATTGTATGCGTAATTTGACATTTTGCGCTCTCGAAGGGAGTTGATGATCGGTGTTTTTTTTCAAATATGTATAGACATTTGCGATTTTATCGTGTATAATGATAGGGTAATGATTTTTTGAGAAAACATAAAGGGAGGAAACTTTTTATGAAGGTCATCGTTTGTGAAAATTATGAGGAAATGTCGGACAAGGGCGCTGCGCTAATCGCCGCAGAGGTCAGGCAAAATCCCGAAGCCGTTCTGGGCCTTGCCACGGGCAGCAGTCCCATTGGTATGTATAGCCGCTTGGTCGCGGCATACGAGAGGGGCGAGCTTGATTTTTCAAAGGTCAAGACCTACAATCTCGATGAGTATCTGCCTATCGATCCCGCCAACAAGAACAGCTACTGCGCGTTTATGCACGAGCATCTTTGGGATAAGGTCAACCTCAAACCCGAAAACTGCCATATTCCAAACGGCAACATCGCGCTGGAAGATGCCGAGGCACAGTGCGCCGCATATGACGACGCGATCAAGGCAGCGGGCGGCATCGACTTGCAGCTTCTTGGTATCGGCAGAAACGGACACATCGGCTTTAACGAGCCCGCGGAGAGCTTGTCTGTCGGCACACACCCCGTTAAGCTGACCGAAAGCACACTTGCCGCAAACGGCCCGCTTTTCGACGATCCGAGCGAAATGCCCCGTCACGCCGTGACCATGGGTATGGGCTCGATCTTCTCGGCAAAGAAGATCCTGATCATCGCCAACGGCAAGGCAAAGCACGACGCGATCAAGGGACTTTTGAACGGCGGCATCACCACCGCGCTGCCCGCGTCTATCTTGCTTTTGCACCCCGACGTCACGCTGATCTGCGACAAGGAAGCGTATAACGGCTGATATAAAAAGGACGAGGAATTGTTAAAATTCCTCGTCCTTTTCATACGATCGTCTGTATTCATAACAATGTTTTTGGGATCAAATTGAGGGAAGCAAAGCAAAAAGTAGTCGCATTCGTCGCAGCAGCACTCAAAGCCTTGATCTCCGTTGCCAAGACAAACGGTAGGTTCTCCGGGTGTAAGCTCTACGCCGGTGATGTCAATCACCTTTTTTGGAATATCCTCTCTCATATATCCTCCTATTAGCATATAAAAAAGTGCGGCAACCGGAGTTACCGCACCGAAAAACGCAAACCCCGATTGTCGCCAAACAAATTTCAAGCAAACATATGGATATTTCGCCATACAAAATTACCTGATGGAATTTGCGTTTTTACCAAATTCACACAATAATTTTGTATGACAAAAAAGGGTATTATTCACCCTTTCAAAAAGAGAAAAAATATTCCTATGATTGCTTATGAAATTTGTTTGGCACAATTATTGTATCACAAAAAAATTTATTTGTAAATATCATTTTGAAAATCATAAAAAAAAGAGGAAAGCTTTTCAAGCTTTCCTCTTTTTTATTATACCTGCGCCGTTTCCTTTTCGGTGGCTGCTTCCTGCTCTTGCAACACGCGGTTGGCGTTTGCAAGCATCAGTTTGAGTCGGTTTTCCTGATTGATGCGCGAGGCGCTGGAATCGTAGTCGATCGAAACAAGATTCACGCCGGGGTGATGCTCGCGAATGATCTTCATCATACCTTTTCCCACGATGTGATTGGGCAGGCACCCAAAGGGCTGGGCGCAGACCACGTTCGCAGCACCGCTCTCGATCAGCTCCAGCATCTCGGCGGTCAGCAGCCACCCCTCGCCCATCTGCACGCCCTCGTTGATGTAGCCGTGAATCGCGGCACGCGTTTTTTCAAAATCGTTTGGCGGGGTGAAGCTACTGTTTTCCTTGTAAAGGCGAATGAAATCCAGCTGCTTTTTATGTAGGAAATCATAAGCGAATTTCATGATCTTGGCGCGGGTTTTCTTCATTTTATAAAGTCGGTAATCGACCACGGCGGTGTTGACCGAGTACATTAGGAAATCAAGCAGTCCCGCCATGACGGGCTCGGCGCCCTCGCCCACCAAAAAGTCCTCCAAGCGGTTGTTGGCAAGGGGAGAGAACTTGACGTAGATCTCGCCCACGATCCCCACACGCACGCGGCGCTTGCCGTCACGGGGGATCTTGGTGTCAAAATCGCGCAGAATACGCGCGTAATTTTCCTGTACCGCCTTATAATTGACCTGTCTTCGGTCCTTCATCTGCTCGGTGAGGACCTTGACCCACTTGTCGGCAAGTGCTTGCGTCGCGCCCTTTTCGAGCTCATAGGGGCGGCATTGTTGCACCAAATTCATGAGCAGGTCGCCGTAATACACGGCGTAAAGGATACGCTTGCCAAAGCCAAGCGAGAGCTTAAAGCCGGGGTTCTTTTCCAGCCCCGCCACGTTCAGCGAAATGACGGGAACCTGGGGCATGCCTGCCTTTTGCAGCGCCTTGCGGATCAGGGCGATGTAGTTGGAGGCACGGCAGCCGCCGCCCGTTTGCGTCATAATAACGGCGGTCTTATTGAGGTCATATTTGCCGCTTTGCAGGGCGTTGATGAACTGCCCGATGACCAAAAGTGCGGGGTAGCAGGTGTCGTTATGGGTGTATTTCAGCCCACATTCAATGACGTCCCGTCCGTCGTTTTCCAGCAGCTCACAGCGGTAGCCGTACTGACGAAACACCTCGGACATGATCTTGAAATGCATGGGCAGCATGTTGGGGAAAAGAATGGTGTAGTCCTTTTTCATTTCCTTGGTAAACAGTACGCGGTCGGTATTGTTTTTCATCAGACGGCACCTCCTTTTTCTTGTTCGAGCGCACCCAGCAGCGAGCGCAGACGAATGGTCACGGCACCAAGATTTGTGATCTCGTCGATCTTGATCTGGGTATAGAGCTTTCCGCCCTGCTCCAAGATCTCTCTCACCTCGTCGGTGGTGATGGCGTCGATGCCGCAGCCAAAGGAAACCAGCTGCACAAGCTCCGCGTTTTCCTGCTCGGTGACAAAGCGCGCGGCATTGTAAAGGCGCGCGTGGTAGGTCCACTGATTGAGCACCTTGGTGCGAACGGGGGCGGAAGCAAGATGCGCCACCGCGTCCTCGGTGACTACGACAAAGCCAAGCGAGGTGGCGAGCTTGTCGATGCTGTGCCCGATCTCGGGATCGATGTGGTAAGGCCTGCCGCAAAGCACCATCAATCGCTTGCCCTGCTCCTTGGCAAAGGCAACGGCGCGCTCACCCTCGGCACGAATGCTTGCCATATGGCGGGCATAGGCGCGGCCCGCCGCCGCAACGGCGGCAGCGACCTCACGGCGTTCGAGGTCGAAATGCTGCTCCTCGAAAAAGGCGAGAAGCTCGTTTATCAGTTCTTTTTCGTTGTTGATGTTCAGATAGGGGTAGAAGAAGCGGATACCTGCAAGCGAGTCGATGTTGTGTACCAGCACCTCAGGGTAATAGGCGACCACGGGACAGTTGTAGTGATTGTCCGAAACCTGCTCGTTCACGTTGCGGGAAAGGCAGGGATAGAAAATAGCGTCCACGCCCTGCTCGATCAGCGTTTCCACGTGTCCGTGCATGATCTTGGCGGGGTAGCAGGCGGTGTCCGAGGGGATACTGTATTGCCCCTTGGCGTAGAGCTTGCGGTTGGAAAAGCCCGAAAACCGCACGCCAAATCCAAGCGCGCGAAACAGCTCGTACCAAAAAGGGCCAAGCTCATACATACCAAGCGCCAGGGGAAGTCCCACGGTGAAGCCGCGCGTGCCCTCAATGGGCTGCATCGCCTCAAAGCGGTCGCGCTTGAAGGCGTGCAGATCGGGCAGCGGGTTATCGGAGGGCTTTTTGCCTGCCCCCTTTTCGCACTTGTTGCCCGACACGTATTTTTCACCGTCGGCGAAGGTGTTGATCGTGATATTGCAGTTATTGGTGCAGCCACGGCAGACCGCGGCGCGCGAGGTGTGGGTAAAGGTAGCCAACTCCTGGGCGGTCAGCGTCGAGGACGCCAAGCCGCGATTTTTGCGCGCGTAAAGCGCCGCGCCAAGCGCGCCCATCAGCCCCGCGATGGCGGGACGGATCACAGGTCTGCCGAGCTCGCGCTCAAAGCTGCGCAGCACCGCGTCGCTGTGGAAGGTGCCGCCCTGCACGACGATGTTTTGCCCAAGCTCCTCGGCAGAGCCCGCGCGGATCACCTTATAGATCGCGTTTTTGACGACCGACACCGAAAGTCCTGCCGAAATATCGCCCACAGAGGCACCGTCCTTTTGCGCTTGCTTGACGGAGGAATTCATAAATACGGTGCAGCGCGTGCCAAGGTCCACGGGGTTCTTGGCAAACAGCGCCAATCTTGAAAATTCAGCGGCGTCATAGCCAAGACCGCGGGCAAAGGTTTCGATAAACGAGCCGCAGCCCGACGAGCACGCCTCGTTGAGCATAATGCTGTCGATCGCGCCGTTGCGGATCTGAAAGCACTTGATGTCCTGCCCGCCGATGTCCAGAATGAAGTCGACGTCGGGATTAAAGTGCTTGGCGGCGGTGAAGTGCGCCATGGTTTCCACAAGCCCGTGGTCAAGATGGAAGGCGTGGCGGATCAGCTCCTCGCCGTAGCCCGTCACCGCAGAGCCGCGGATCTTGATGCGATCGCCCAAGATGCGATAGATCTCGCCAAGCTGCTCCTTGATGATATGTACGGGGTTGCCCTTGTTTGAGCTGTAATAGGTGTAAAGAATTTTTTTGTCGTCGGAAAGCAGCAAAAGCTTTGTGGTGGTCGAGCCGCAGTCGATGCCAAGATAGGCGTCGCCCGTGTAGGTGGCGGCGTCGGTTTCGGGTAGCGTGGCTTTTTCATGCCGCGCGCAAAATTCCGCATACTCTGCTTCGCTGTCAAAAAGCGGGGGAAGGGTTGCCGTGTTGACCGCCGTTGCCGTTGCCGACGAGAT
>JAGAMJ010000114.1 GCA_017624795.1 Clostridia bacterium | reverse complement strand
TGGCGTTGCCGACCTCGACAAGCGCGAAGGACGCGTGAACGCCCTTGACGTTCAGCAGGCGGTCTGCCTCCTTGGCGGCGGCGACGCGGTCGTCCGCGCCCCGTCCCGTGCCGTGGCTCCACGTCAGTCCAACGGTCTTGTTTTGCATCAATTCAGAGCCCGAGAAGCTGCGCTCACAGACGTAGTCGGAGTAATTTTCGTTAAAGAAGCTGTGTACGTATTCGGCATTGGCACCCTTGCCGTACAGATAGCGTGCCGCGTCCAGCGTACGGCTACCCGTATTTCTGGTAAAGTTGCCGGTATCAAGCACGATGCCCGACAGAATGACGCTGGCGACCTCGTCGCTCACGAGCTTGTTGTTTTCGCCGTCCGATCCGGTGTCGGTCTGTTCCAGCATCTCGGTGACAAGCTCGCCCGCCGAGGAGGCGCTGGGATCGATATAGTTCATGACCGGCTCGAAATCGTATTCACCGGTCTGACGGTGGTGGTCGATGATGGCGATCTTACCGGAGATCTGTCGCATATTGGCGGCAACGTCGGGGGATTCGATGATATCAAGGTTATTGGCGTCGGAAATGATCAAAAGGGTATTGGGGCGGATCAGGTCAAGTCCCTTATGCCCCGAAATGAACATATCGCTGTAAGTGCGTGAGGTGCAAAGCCGTTCGGTGGCGATCTTGAAATTAGCGTTGTCCAGATCCATAATGATCTTTGTGGGAACGCCCGCGAACAGACCGAGCTGGGCAAGTCCGACGCAAGAGCCGATCGAGTCGAAGTCGGGATTCTTGTGTCCCATGATCAGCAGGTTTTCGGCGGACGAGATCTCGGAAAGAAGGTAGTTCGCCACCACGCGGGACTGCACCTTGGTGCGGCGCTGGAAGGGGCGCGTCTGACCGCCGTAATAGCGAATACCGTCACGGCGGCGGACCGCGACCTGGTCGCCGCCGCGCTGCAACGCCATATCAAGGGCGGTGCCTGCGTCCTTGGCGCGCTCTGC
Source organism: Clostridia bacterium (assembly GCA_017624795.1). Classification (GTDB taxonomy): domain Bacteria; phylum Bacillota; class Clostridia; order Oscillospirales; family CAG-272; genus Firm-07. The sequence goes on along the minus strand of JAGAMJ010000114.1, from coordinate 5,189 downwards.
CATGGAGCTGTCGGAAAGCGAGATGCCGACTGAAACGGTAACGGGAATGCTGTACTCGCCAAGGCGAATGCCGCGGATACCGTCCAGCAGCTCGGTGAATTTGTTTTCCTCACACTCGCGCAGCTTTTCCTGCGAGAACAGCAGCAGATAGCGGTCGCGCTCGTATTCACGCAAAAGTCCGTCAAGGCCTGCCGCAAAGCGGATCAGGATATCGTCCACCTTACGGGAAGCGTCGCGGTAGTTCACACGGGTATACTGCGTCAGCTCCTCTAAGTTGTCTACGTCGATATAGGCAACGGCGGGCATATCGCGCTCGGTCTTTTCTTTCAGATCGAGCAGCTCGGTGGCGTCGGTGAAGGTCACCAGATAGTTGTCGCGATCGTTGAGGTTCATTTTGTAAGCGCGGGCAACGTAGCGACCGCCGTTTTTCAGTTGGACGATCTTGCCGTCACTCAAATGATCGAGAATATGCTCGGGGGGTTTTTCAGCTGACTCCTCGGCATCGGCGTTGATCGCCTCCAAGGTCAGCTTGCTGACGGTCCCCACCTTTTCCTCGTTTTTTGAAGCCACGCTTAAAATGTCCTGTAAGCTGACGCCCTGGCAGATGTCGGTCAGCGTGCCGCGATAAAAGGGATTTTTCGCGCCGATCAGCTCTTGCAGCGCGTTGTTGGTGGCGCGCACGCGCCCTTGCTCATCTACGATCGCGTAAGGAAAGCCGACCATATATTTGAACATATTGTGCATTTTGGTGTTGAGCGATTCAAACATGATCTGCTCGTCACGTTGCTTGCGATCCTTGATCCAGAAAAAGACGAAGACCAGAATGCCAAGGAAAATATACGCGCCAAGGAAGCCAAGCGCGATCGCAAGCGAGGGCATCGCCTTTGCCGAAAGTCGCTCTACGGCAAGGTACGTGCCGAAAAAGAGCGCACCGATGATGATGGTGACAAGCAAAGGCAGACCGGGATCGGCGCGATGCTGATGATCGGAATGTTTTTGCATTTATTTTTCTCCTTTGTTCGAATTGTCCTGCGGTGGCAGAAAGCGCGCTGCAAGAATATGAAAGGCACCGAAGAAGGCGGCAAGCGCCACGCCGGTGGCGGGATTTGTCCAGAATACGAACAGAAGCCCGAGCGCAAGCACGTACGACAGGCACGAGCGCGCGCCGCCCCTTGAAAAGATCGAAGCGAAGCCGATCAGCGCAAGCCCCGGCTCCAACACCAGCGCCACGTTCTGGCAGACCGTGCCAAACAGTGTCACCTCGGCGGAGTTGGCAAACAGCGCAACGATATAGAAGATCAGAAATACGACCGCCGAGGTCTTGCTCATCGAAAAGGCGGCAAGACGGAACGGCAGCTTGGGCAGTGTGCGAAAGGCGATCAGCAGCTGCAACAGGGTGCGCCACACGAGAAACGCCGCGATCGAGCAAACGCAAAGGAAAAGCCCGGGCAACAGGTTTACAAGCATTGTCGCCGTGTTGGCGATATCCACGTCGGTCAACGGCAGCGTCATGCCCATTTCTGCGTAAAGGGTACGGGACTCGGTCAAGAAGGAAGCGATCGACTCTCGCAGCGCGTCGGCAAGCGTGGCGACGGGATTGCCGTGAAAGCCGCCCATCACGCCAAGCGTGACAACGCCCGCGATCGCCAATGCCACGACAAGTGCAGCGGCGATCAGGACGCTCGCGTCGGTGCGGCGCACATAAAGCAGCACGCACACCCCCGCAACGACGGCGCCTGCAAGAGGCAGCAGCGTCAGCAGTCCGCGCACGGGGTCACCCGTGATCAGTGCCGCAGCACCAAAGGCGAGCAGCGGTATTGCAAAAAAGCACCAATGCTTTCGCGGATCGTGAAAATGGATCAGCAGGAAGGCGCCGCAGCCCCCGCCCACCAAAAGCGCAAGGAACGCCGTGGGCAGTATGAGGGGATCGGGGTTGCCCGGCAAAAATTGAGAGAGCGAGTAAAGCAATACGCAGGGAACTGCGTAATAAAGCATCGCAAAGACCGAGCGCGAGAGCGCGTAATAAAAGACCGCGCAGCACAAAATATAGATCCCGCAAACGGTGGGGACATCGGCAAAGGGAATGACGAGAGAGGAAAAGAAAAGAAGGACCGCCGCGATCAGCGTGTGAGTGCTTGCGGGCGCCGAGAGCATATTCCGCCAATCGGCTCGCTCGTCTTTTGTAATCGTTGTTTTTTCCATATGAACAGCTCCTAAAAAAGCGTATAGATAAAATTATTCATTATACTATTTTTATATTATAACATAAAAAATGATGATTGTAAACACATTCCTTGAAGGATTTGTGAAAAATGACTGCAAAAAGGTGTTTTTTGCCTCGTTTATGGAAAAATTGCGCTTTTTTCAAAAAAATTGCAAAATTCTATTGCAAAAACGAAAAAAGCGTGGTATAATACTTGCAGTATGTGGAGCAGGTTGGACGACCTGCTCCTCTTATTTACAAAGAAAAGGAGAAGATTATGGCAGGTGCAAAAAATATTGCCGAAACCGTACGTGAGGGGATAAAGCCCGTGGCGGACGAGTTGGGGCTTGCCATCTGGGACGTAGAGTTCCTCAAAGAGGGGGCGCGCCGCATTCTGCGCGTGACCATCGATCACGAGGACGGCATCACCATTGAGGACTGTGAACGAATGCACCGCGCCATCGATCCGGTATTAGATGAGATCGACCCCATTGATACCGCCTACGATCTGGAAGTCAGCTCCCCCGGCATCGAGCGCGAGCTTCGCACCGACGCACACGTCGATGCGTCGATCGGTGAGTTTGTCGAGGCACGCTTTTTTGCCCCGTTTGAGGGGAAAAAGAGTATAGAAGGGATCCTTCGCGGCAGGCAGGGCGCTGACGTCCTGCTGGAAATAGACGGTACCGTGCGTCCCATTCCCCGCAGCGCGATCGCAAAACTTCAAACCGTTTTCAAATTTTGAGTCAAATTATCACACATACACATAGTACGAAAGGATAAAGCCATGGCAACGAAAAGCAGTAAAGAATCGTTTGTAAACGCCCTCGACCTTCTGGAAAAGGAGAAGGGGATCCCCAAGGAGTATATGATCGAGAGGATCGAAAACGCACTTGTTTCGGCGTACCACAAGGAGTACGGCGCAGGCGCGAACGTGCGCATCGAATTCAATCTTGAAAAGGACGACGTCCGCGTATTCCAGCAGGTGACCGTGGTCGAAACGGTGACCGACCCCGAGTTGGAGATCTCGTTGGAGGACGCCAAAAAGCACAACAAGCGTTTCAAGCTTGGTCAGCTGGTCGAGATCAAGGTGAAGCCCGAAAACTTCCGCCGCCTTTCCGCCGCCGCCGCGAAGTCTGTCATCATTCAAAGCATTCGTGAGGGTGAGCGCAAGGTGATGCAGGAGGCGTATGAATCTCAACGCGACGAGATCATTACCGCAACCGTGAGCAAGATCGACCCCGTAAACGGCAACGTGGTGCTGGAAACCGGAACGGGTCGTGCCGTTCTGCTGAAAAGCGAGCAGATCCCCGGCGAGGAATTTTACGTAAACGACCGCGTCAAGGTCTTTGTGATGGAGGTCAATAAGGAGGCACGCGGACCGCTGGTCACCCTTTCTCGCTCTCACGCGGGATTGGTGCGGCGCCTGTTTGAGTTGGAGGTTCCCGAGATCGCCGACGGCGTCGTGATGATCAAGGGCGTATCCCGTGAGGCGGGCGTACGCAGCAAGGTCGCGGTCTTTTCCCGTGACGCGGACGTCGATCCCGTGGGTGCTTGTATCGGTAACCGCGGTATGCGTATTTCCGATATCGTTGACGAGCTGCGCGGCGAGAAGATCGACATCATTCAATACAGCGAACAGCCCGAGGAATTTATTGCAGCGGCGCTCTCTCCCGCACGCGTGATCTCGGTCGAAATGACCGGCGAGCGCGCCTGCCGCGTTCTGGTCGATCCCGATCAGCTCTCGCTTGCCATCGGCAGAGAGGGCCTGAACGCCCGTCTTGCTGCAAGACTGACGGGCTACAAGATCGACATCAAGGCGCAATAAGTGCCATAACGGTATCGAAAAATGGAGCAAAAAAAGAAAAAAACACCCGAGCGTCAGTGCCTTGGCTGCGGCGAGCATCGCCCAAAGGTCGAGCTCTTGCGCGTGGTGAGAGATCCGGAAGGGAACGTATCGCTTGACTTTACCGGAAAAAAATCGGGGCGCGGCGCATATATTTGTAAGAATGTAGCGTGCTTGAAGCAAGCGCTCCGCAAAAAAAGTCTTTCGCGCAGTCTTGAATGTGAGATCCCCGAAACGGTCTTTGCGGCGTTGGAGGCGCAATTCCATGCCGGAGAATAACCGCGAGGAAAAAGCCCTTGGCTTTTTGGGGCTCGCCGCTCGCGCAGGACGCGTGATCGCAGGCGTCCCCCTGATCTGCGCGGCGTTGCAAAAGGGAAAGAAGGAAAAAACACCCGTGCTGGTGCTTTTGGCGTCGGACGCTTCGCAAAACACGCAAAAGCGTGTGACCGATCGCATGGGCTATTACAGCGTGCCGCTGATCCGACTGTCGGTCGATTGCGCGACGCTGGCATTACGCGTTGGCAAACGCGACGGCACCGTGGCGGCGGTGGGGATCACCGAGCAAAATCTTGCACAGGCGATCATCGATCTATACAAATAATGCTCTGAAAAGGGCAGCAAACAGACAACACTTTTGGCGACACCCTGCACGGACTGCGGGTGTCAGAAGGAGGAAACATGGCGTTCAAAATTACTCAACTTACAAAGGATCTTGGTATCAAGAGCAAAGAAATTACGGAGCTGATGACAGCGCGTGGAATGGAGTGCAAAACGACACAAAAAACTCTGACCCCGCGTGAGTTTGATGTTGTTTTCGAGGTGCTGACGCGCGCTTCTCAGATCAATGGCATAGACGACTATCTGTTCGGCGATACTTATATCCCGACGAAGGCGCCCGAAAAGAAGCCGAAGCCCGAAAAGGCAGCGGAGGCCGCAGCGCCCGAGGTGGCTGCACCCAAGACGGCAGAAGTCGCAGCGCCCAAGAAGGCGGCTGTCAAAAAGGCGGAGCCCGAAAGCAAAGAGCCCGAGAAAAAAGAGCCCGAGAAAAAAGATATTGGTAAATTAATAAAATTAATATTTTTTTAATCTTCACTACTTCTATTCCCGTTTTCTTTCCTGTATTATAAATAAGTATCATTATTG
>JAGAMJ010000113.1 GCA_017624795.1 Clostridia bacterium | reverse complement strand
CCCCCTCCGGTTCGTGCGCTATTCGGTCGTTGGTGACGGATCTCGGATACCTTGTAGGGCGGTGCCTTGGTGCCGCCGTGTTATAAAAGCCCAAGGTCTTTGTTTTCGGCGGGAATAAACCCCCGCCCTACGGTTCGTGCGCTTTTCGTTTGTTAATTGCAAATCGCGGACCGTCCGGGAGGCCGATCCCTACAAGATCGCGCGGCACCCTTTGGTGGTCGCGGATACTACTCATCCGTCGCCTACGGCGCCACCTTCCCTCACAAGGGAAGGCCACCAAATTCGTCGCTTTCAACAATGGATCGATTATAAAGTGTTTTTTGGAAAACCTTTATACATTCCGTCCGTTGAGGGACTATGGACGCCGTTTGCCTTCCCTTGTGAGGGAAGGTGGCGCGCTACTGCGCGACGGAAGAGTAGTTCGTGACGCAAAGAGCATAAAAAATGTCATCCCCCCTGCGGGTTGGTGCAAAGTTCCGCCGTTGGTCGCGGACCAAACTCGCCTCTGGCGGCCGTCAATTTGCTTTGCAAATATCGCCAAACTTGGGCGGGGCGCCGAGGACGTCGCCCCTACGGTTCGTGCGCTGCTCGGTCGCCGGTGGCGGATCTCGGATACCTTTTAGGGCGATGCCTTGCTGCCGCCGTGTTATAAAAGCCCTCAAACAAGCTGAAAATCGCTTCTCAAATAAGCTAAAAATTGCTTTTCAAACACGCAGATACGACCTCTTTCAAAGGAGTTTTTCTTATGCTAGAATTCAACGAGTTTTGTTCTGTTTTCGATACCGTTATGGCACTAAATGGGTTTTCGGAGCTTGCCGCAAACGGCAAGTCAAGGAAGTTCTACGACCTCACCGAGCGCATGCTCAATGTGAACGAATATATGAACCTGACCGCCATTAAGGACCCCGCCGCCATTATCCTGCTACACTACGCAGATTCGCTCGCAACGGCGCGTTTTTTGCCGCAAAACGCCAAAATTGCCGATATTGGCTGCGGCGCGGGCTTTCCCTGCCTTCCCCTGGCAATTTGTCGCCCCGATCTCTCGATTTTAGCCCTGGATAGCACCGAAAAGCGCATACAGTACGTCAAACAAACCGCCGAGCTGCTTCAATGCGACAATCTGACCGCCGTTGCCATGCGCGCCGAGGAGGGCGGAAAGGGCGTTTATCGCGAGCAATTCGATGTGTGCACCGCGCGCGCCGTTGCGGCGCTGCCCGCGCTCTCAGAGCTTTGCCTGCCGTTTGTGCGCGTTGGCGGCACGTTCCTTGCCATGAAGGGCAGAAAGGGCGAGGAGGAGTTAAAGGAGGCAGAAAGCGCCATCAAAAAGCTAGGCGGAGAGGTCGCACAGCTTCACAGTGTCCCCTTGCGCTCGGAAAGCGAGAGTGAGGCGCGCTATCTGATCGAGATCAAAAAGATCAAGCCCACCCCTGCCGAATTCCCACGTCAGTGGGCACGTATCCTCAAAAAACCGCTTTGATCGAGCCCCATAAAAGCTCAAAAAGACCTCCAACAGCAAGGATCGCGAAATCCCATCGTTGGAGGTCTTTTTTGTCGCCCTTTCTCGTCAATTCAAGAAGAAAATCACCCTTTTGTGTGCTGACCGCCCCTTTTTTGTCCATATTTCCCATTTTTTACCATTTTCTTGTGACATTTCTCGCACTTTTTATATGGTAAAATAAGAAATATAAGTAAGGGAGGTCAAAAATGCAAGATTTCTATGCAAAAATACAGCAAGCATACAGTAAAACAAGCGAAGAAGCGCAGATCTTTCTGCGTCCCGAGCAGATCAAAAGCAAAGCCGGGCAAAAAAGAGGGCAAAATACCAACAGTATCATTCGTCTTGCCGAATCGATCAAGCGTTACGGCATTATTCAGCCGCTTTCGGTGCGAAAAAGCGGGGAAGAGCGGGGGTTTTCGGTCTTTGAGCTGATCGACGGGGAACAGCGGCTGCGTGCGGCAGCCCTTGCAGGGGTGGCGAAAATCCCCTGCGTTGTCCTGCCACAAGACGATAAGACCTACGCGATCGCAGGAATTATCGAGCAATTACGCAGCGGCGGACTACATATGTTCGAGCAGGCAGCAGGATTTCGGCTTTTGATGCTTGATTTTTCGCTCACGCAAGAGGAAATTGCCCGAAAATTAGGGGTTTCACAGTCTGCAATTGCCAATAAGCTCCGTTTATTGAAGCTTTCACACGAGGAGCAGCATATGATCCTGGAATACGGTCTGACCGAGCGCCACGCACGGGCGATTTTACGCTTAAAAGAGCCAAAAATGCGGAGCTTGGCGCTGCGCATCATCCATGAGGAACGCCTGAATGTTGCCGCGAGCGAGGAAATGATCGAGAAATTGCTTGCCACACCCCCAAAAAACACCGTACAGGAGGGATTTAGCGCACGATCGGACGCTCTAAAAGGCGGCAGTCTGCAAGGGGGCGAACGATCACAGGAAAGCAATAGCATACAGGAAAGCAATAGCATACAGGAAAGCAATAGCATACAGGGCAGCAAAGGCATACAGGGCAGCAGCTTACAAGAGGACGATCCCCTTGGAATGGCAGAAAAGGGCAGGGAATTGCGACAGATACAGGACAAGGCAGGAGAAAACACGGCGGTTTTAACCGTTTTAAGCCCTCAAACGCCGCCCAAGGGCTGTGTGCCTCGCAAATTCGCCATTCCCGACCTGACGCCCCTTTACAACTCTATCGAGCGAACGCTGTCTATCTTCCGCAAGACGGGCGCTTCCGTATCCTGTATGCGCGAGGAGGGCGCAGACGGCGTTCGCATCATCATTGAGATCCCCAAAAACGCCTGATCGGGGCTTTTGTTTCACGTGAAACATCATTTTGCACAAGGCGCGAACGGTTTCACGTGAAACATAGGTTTTGTGCGCGACGAACGGTTTCACGTGAAACATACGTTTTTGTGCGTGGCGAACGGTTTCACGTGAAACATAGGTTTTTGTGCGTAGCAAACAGTTTCACGTGAAACATAGGTTTTTGTGCGTAGCAAACAGTTTCACGTGAAACATAGGTTTTTGTGCGTAGCAAAGTTTCACGTGAAACGTTTCTTCTGTGCAAGCGATCGACGCGTTTACGCAAACCGTTTTTCAAAGTGTACCTTTTACAAGTGTTTTTTCTGCCGCTTGTTTCACGTGAAACCCTCTGCTTCCATCAACACCCTTCCTCGCGGAAAACTTTTTTTCCTTTTTTCTTTCATTTCCTGTTGCAAAAAACGAGCTTTGATGATATAATATCCATACAGAAATCAGTAGGAGGACTGCCATGGGAAAAATCATCGCGCTGGCGAACCAAAAAGGCGGCGTTGGGAAAACGACGTCTGCGGTAAACCTTGCGGCAGGCCTCGGCTTGTTAAACAAAAAAGTCTTGCTGGTAGATCTGGATCCGCAGGGCAGTGCCACAAGCAGCGTCGGAATATCAAAAAAATCACTCCGTTTTTCGGTCGCAGACCTTTTGATCGGCGGCTGTCGCCCCGACAGCGCCATACGGCAGACCGAATTTGAGGGGTTGGACCTTCTTCCTGCCAATATTATGCTGGCGGCGACCGAATTCGACCTGATCGAAAAGGAAAACGCCGAATCGCATTTAAGGAAAGCGCTTTCGACGCTACGAGATGAGTACGATTTCATTATATTGGACTGTCCCCCTTCGCTCGGCATGCTGACCGTCAACGCTATGGTGGCGTGTGACCACGTCATTATCCCGATGCAATGCGAATTTTTCGCGTTAGAGGGACTCGTCCAGCTGATGACCACCATCGGGCAGCTCAAACGGCGCTATAATCCGCGTCTTGCGATCGCCGGGATCCTTGTTACGATGTACAACGGACGTCTGGCGCTTGACACCGACGTGCTGGCAGAGCTCAAAAAGCACTATCCCGATCGCGTATTCGACACAAAAATATCGCGCAACCCGCGCCTTTCGGAGGCGCCGGGCTTCGGTGTTCCGATCTACTATCACGACAAAAGCTCGCTTGGAGCAAGAGAATATCTGCGAGCAGCAAAGGAACTGTTAAATCGCGTATAACGCACGCATTATAAAGAGGAAAAGGAGGAATTGACATGGCAAAAAAAGCCGGAGGTCTTGGCAGAGATTTTTATGCGATCCTGGACGACAACATCACAGGCATGAAGGAAGGGGCAGCCACAACGCTGCGCATTTCGGAGATCGAGCCCCGCGCAGACCAACCCCGCAAGCAATTTGACCGCGAGGCATTGGAGGCGCTTGCTGATTCGGTCGCGGCATACGGCGTGCTTCAACCCATTCTGGTGCGCCAGAACCCCAATTTTGAGGGAAATTTTGAAATTATCGCAGGCGAGCGCCGTTGGCGCGCCGCAAAAATGGCGGGACTGACTGAAATTCCCGCGATCGTGCTGGACGGCGACGACCTGAAAGCCGCGCAGATCGCGCTGATCGAGAACGTACAGCGCGAGGATCTGAACGTAGTGGAGGAAGCGATCGCATACCAGGCATTGATGGACCGCTTCGATATGACGCAGGAGCAGGTCGCGCAGCAGGTGGGCAAATCCCGCCCCGCGATCACCAACATGCTTCGTTTGCTGGATCTGCCCGAGGAGGTGCTGGATCTTTTGCGCCAGGGCGAGCTTTCCGCAGGTCACGCGCGTGCACTGCTGGGGCTGAACAACGCCGAGCTGATCCCCCTGCTTGCCCGTCGCATCGCAGAGAAATCGCTGTCCGTGCGCGAGGTCGAGGCGCTGATCCGCCGCGAAAACACCGAGCCGGCGCCTGAACTACCCGAGATCACGGGCGCAGCCCAAAAGCGCGTGTGGATGAAGGATCTGGAACGCCGCACCCGCGAAACGCTGGGCAGAAAGGTCAAGATCACCCAAAACGACAAGAAAAAATCCATTGAGCTGTTCTACGACGACGATCAGGACATGGAGCTTTTGCTGACACTGCTGTGCGGCAAGGACTTTTTCGAGGACGAGGAATAATTGAAAGGAAAAATCTTATGTTAGATATCAAACGCATCAAAGAAAACCCCAAATACGCCAAAGAGCGTCTTGCAACCCGCCAAAAGGATTACAGCGCCGAGATCGACCGCCTGCTTCAACTTGACGTCGAGCGCCGCGCGCTGATCGCCGATACCGAGGCAAAAAAGGCGGAGCAAAACAAAATTTCCAAGCAGATCCCTCTTTTTAAGAAAGAGGGGAAGGACGTGGCACCCATTTTTGCCGAAATGAAGGTGCTTTCCGAAACCGTAAAGGCAGAAACCGAGAAGATCGACGCCATTGACAGCGAAATTCAAATGCTTTTGCTTTCGATCCCGAATATGCCCAACGAAACCGTGCCCGTTGGCAAGGACGATTCCGAGAACAAGGAGCTGCGCCGTTGGAGCGAGCCGCGCGAGTTTGGCTTTGAGCCCAAGGCGCATTGGGATATCGGCAAGGATCTAAAGATCCTTGACCCCGACACAGCTGCCAAGATCACGGGTACACGCTTCCACGTTTACCGCGGTATGGGCTCGCGTTTGGAGCGCGCTGTCATCAACTATTACCTTGACACGCACACCGATCACGGCTACACCGAGATCTTCCCGCCCTTTATGGTCAATCGCGATTCGATGAAGGGCACGGGACAGCTCCCCAAATTCGAGGAGGACGCCTTCCGCGTGGCAAACAACGACTGCTTCCTGATCCCCACAGCCGAGGTTCCCGTCACGAATATGCACCGCGACGATATTCTGGACGGTGCGGAGCTGCCCATTTCCTACTGCGCTTACTCGGCTTGCTTCCGCGCAGAGGCGGGCTCTGCGGGCAGAGATACGCGCGGGCTTATCCGTCAGCATCAGTTCAACAAGGTCGAGCTTGTCAAGTTCACCACGCCCGAAAGCTCCTATGATGAGCTGGAAAAGCTCACAAACGACGCAGAGCGCGTTTTGCAGGGGCTGGGACTGCCTTACCGCGTGGTACAGCTCTCCACAGGCGACCTGGGCTTTTCCAGCGCCATGACCTACGATATTGAGGTCTGGATGCCCTCCTACGGCCGTTACGTTGAGATCTCGTCCTGCTCGGACTTTGAGGATTATCAGGCGCGCCGCGCGAATATCCGCTACCGCGAGAGCCCCAAGGACAAGCCCCGTCTGGTGCACACCCTGAACGGCTCGGGCGTTGCCGTAGGCCGCACCGTTGCCGCTATTTTGGAAAACTATCAAAACGAGGACGGCACCGTGACCATTCCCGAGGCACTGCAACCTTACATGGGCTGCACCGTGATCCGTCCGGAGAAGTAATATGACGCAAAAAATGCTTTCCCTTGCCTCGGTCTTCACGATCGAGGCAAGGGATTACGTTCATTTCAGCGTCGACGCGGCGACGCTTGCCACAATACGGAACGTGATCCTTGGCCTTTGCATCGGGATCCTGCTGGCTTCGCTGTATATGCTCTATCAAAATCTGGTGCCCGGTGCTATCGTTCGCGCCATTCTGCGCGCTGAGGCGCACACGAGCGAAACGGCAAAGACGCTTGGTGAATTGGGGCTTGACAAAAATCCGCTGTACCGCTTTGAATTACGGCACAACGCGATGTTAAAAAAGATCGTTCTTTGCGCGTCGGCACAAAAATCAAATGAGGACGAGTCCACAGACGATGCGGCAGAGAACGCCGCGCAGCAAGAACGGTTTTATATCACCGAGGAAGCAAAATACCGCGCCGAGCTCCGTTTTGACAAAAAAGGGAACGGCGTCTTGGGGCTTGTGCTGACCGCGGTGCTCACCGTGGTGCTTGCGATCATGCTCATCAAGCTGACGCCTGTTGTGCTAGGTTTGGTCGACAATCTGTTAAAATAAAGCGAAAGCTCCCCCTACGGGGGAGCTTTTTTGTTGGTCGCAGATGCGGGGCGGACGCTCGCGGGCTCGCTATTCCGTCGCTTCGCTCCTTACGAGGACGTCGCCCCCTACGGGATCGTGTGCTGCTCCGTTGTTGGTCGATAAGCAAGCCCCCTCTCTTTTTCACATCTTTTCAAAAAGATATTGACAAACAGAGGAAAACGCGGTATAATAAACTTGTTGACTTGTCAACATATTGCTGTGTCGAAAAAGGGCGCCCTCTTTTCACTGCGGGTTTCCCCCTTTTTCTTGACATTACAGCCCCTTCGTGTTACAATAAATATGATCATGCTTCGTCGTGCGCGGCGAGGCGTTGTACGGAAAGAGGTACGATTATGAACGTGAAAAAAAATCCGCGCATCTATCCCGAAATTTCCTCCTTCAAGGATCTGGTCAAGATCTGCGAGGGGCGCGGTGACAAGGTCGCCTTCAAATATCCCGTGGGGAAGAGCTTTGAAACCCTCTCTTACGGCGATTTTGCAAAAGAGATCACCGCCATCGCCGCGGGGCTTACCGCGTTGGGGCTTGCAGGCAAGCGCATCGCCGTCATCGGCGACACCTCCCATATGTGGGTCGCCTCCTATTTTGCCACCGTTGCGTCGGGCGGCGTCATTATCCCCATGGACAAGGAGCTTGCCATCGGCGAGATCGGGGGGTTCCTTGCGGGCGTTGAGGCAGAGGCGATCTTCTATGCTCCCTCCTTCAACGAAAAGATCGCGAACGCGATCGGCAAGCACCCGTCGCTGCGCCGCTTTATCCCCTTTGCACCGAGCGAGGATAGCGAGAACGGCGACACGGTCATCTCGCTTGCAAGCGTGATCGAGCGTGGCAAAAAGGAGCTGGAAGCGGGCTACACGATCCCCGATCGCGATAGCAAAAACCTTGCCGTAATGCTCTTTACGTCGGGCACAACGGGCACGAGCAAGTGCGTGATGCTGTGCGAGCATAACATCATCGCCACCGCAAACGCCGCTTGCGCGTCGGTCAATTTCAGCGGCGAGGATCGCACGCTGTCGGTGCTGCCGCTGCATCACACCTACGAAATGACGATCATGGTGGCAAGCTTGATATACGGCATCGAGGTCGGCATCAACGACAGTCTGCGCAACCTGATGCGTAACATCAATGAAGTGAAGCCCACCGCGCTGATCCTGGTGCCGCTGTTCGTCAACACCATCTACAAGCGCATCTGGGACAGTGCCAAAAAGCGCGGCAAGGATAAGCTCCTTCGCCGTATGATCCCCGTATCGAATACGATGAAGAAGGTCGGACTTGACCTGCGCCGCAAGCTGTTTGCCTCGGTGCTTTCGGCGTTCGGCGGAGAGCTGTGCAAGATCATCTGCGGCGGCGCGCCCTTAAACCCCGAGATGGTGAAGAACTTCTATTCCTTCGGTATTCAGATCTGCGAGGGCTACGGCATCACCGAATGCTCACCGCTCATCTCGGTTTCCCCCTATTTCGCGCAGCGCCGCGGCTCGGTCGGCCCCGCCGTGCCCTGCTGTGAGGCGCGCATCGCCGACGGCGCGATGGGAGAAAGCGGCTTTGTCGAGGGCGAGATCCAGGTAAAGGGCGAGAACGTGATGCTTGGCTACTACAACAACGACGAAGCCAACGCCACCGCCTTCACCGAGGACGGCTGGTACCGCACGGGCGACGTCGGCTATATGGACGCGGACGGCTATATCTACATCACGGGACGTCTGAAATCCGTGATCGTGCTGGAAAACGGCAAGAACGTCTTCCCCGAGGAGATCGAGGAGTATCTGGAAGCGATCGAGGAGATCGCCGAGTGCGTGGTGGTCGGCAGAAAGGGCGCGGACGGCGAAACCGTGAACCTGACCGCCGTGGTCTACCCCAACCGCGACCTCTTTCCCGAGGGCGCGACAAACGAGCAGATCTACAAGGTGATCGACGAAAAGATCGCCGCGATCAACAAAAAGATCGCCTCCTTCAAAAAGATCAAGGCGTTGGAGCTGCGCGACGAGGAGTTTGAGAAAACCACCAGCCGCAAGATCAAGCGTCACCTGGTCAAATAAACGCAATAATACCCCCCGCATAGCGGGGGGTATTTCAGTTCGGGCAGAGCCCTAATACTATTGGCGGCGCGCAAGTGCGCTTTTTATTGGCCTCTGCCAGCCATGCAATTTTTACTTGCTACCCGTAAACGGTTTTTTGCTCTATTGCCTCCCTTGTCTAAAGGGAGGTGGCACGGTGCAAGCCGTGACGGAGGGATTGTTAAAAAGCAAAAATCGTTGCAAAACAATCCCTCACCCGCTTTGCGGGAGCTCCCTTTGCACAAGGGAGCCTTTTCATAAAAACTTCCTGCACTTTTCGATTGCTTCCTTTCTCCTCACCAGTAATAGCCTCTTTTGAACCACGCGACTATCGCGTGGTTTTCTGTTACAATAAGAAACGCCGCCCTGCTGTCGTTTTTTCGATGGCAGGGCGGCTTTCCTGTCGCTTTCCTTTATCCCACTTTACAAATTTTTAATTTTATGTTAAAATGAAGGAAATTGATGGGGAAGGAGAGAACCTCTTGAAAAAGCTTGCACTTCTTTTTTGCCTTTGGCTTGCCCTTTTGTGTGTGCTTTGCGCGTGCCAAAAGGAAAGCAATATCGGTAATGGCCCAAGCGGGGGCGAAAACGGCTCTCCCACTTATGAAAACACGCACACGCATACCTATGGCGATTACGTCAGTTACAGCACCGATCAAACCATCAGCTGCGATCAGCGCACGTATTACCGCACCTGCTCGGAATGTGGCGCGGTAGATTGGCGCACGGGCGATCAGCACACCTATAAGGTCGTCAAAAACGCTGCCACCTGCACCCATTCCGGCATCGAAACAAGAACCTGCACCTCTTGCGGCAAGGTGCAGACCACAACGCTTGCGATCACGCCGCACGCCTACGAAACCACCTATCGGCAAAGCGGCTCTCACCATTGGTTCCAGTGCAGCAACTGTGACGCCACCTTCGGCAGAGAAGAGCATACCGAGGGCGAGAACGGCATCTGCACCGTCTGCAAGGAATCCATCGGCCCCACCGAGGGGATCACTTATCTTTCTTATGAGGACCACGCCGAGGTCACGGGCTACACGGGCGACGCGCTTAAAATCGTGATCGCGGACACCTTCGATGGCAAGCCCGTCACCGCCATCGCGGCAAACGCGTTTCAGGAAAAGCTCATCACCTCGGTCTATATTCCCGAAGGGATCACAAAGATCGGCGCGAACGCGTTTTTCAATTGCAGCAAGCTCAGTACCGTTACCATTCCCACAAGCGTAACCGCCATTGGCGAGAAGGCGTTCCACTATTGCCTGCGCCTTTCAAGCGTCATCTTCGTGACGGGCAGCCGCCTGAACACCATCGGCGATTGGGCGTTCCACAGCTGTGAGAACCTTGCCACCGTCAACCATACCGCCAAGCGTGACCACCCTTGGCAAGTACGCGTTTTACGGCTGCAAGCGCCTTGTAAGACTTGACTTTGCCGAGGGCAGTCAGCTGACCGCCATCAGCGAGCGCGCGTTGGGCTCGTGCAGCAGTCTTGTTGTTCTTGATCTTCCCGCGAGCGTGACGTCCATCGCAACGTACGCGTTCAGCTCGTGCACGCAGCTATCAAGCGTCACCTTTGGCGAGGGCAGCCAGCTCGGCACCGTCGGCACCTGGGCGTTCAACTCGTGCAGCGCGCTGAACTCGATCACGATCCCCGCGACCGTGACCTCGATCGGAACGTATGCGTTCTACGCCTGCACGCAGCTGAAAAGCGTCACCTTTGCCACGGGCAGTCAGCTTTCCACCATTGAAAACAGTGCCTTCTGCAAGTGCGGCGAGCTGACCGCGATCGCCATTCCCGCAAACGTGTGCTACATTGGCGGCGACACCTTTAAGGATTGTGGCAAGCTCTCTGCCGTGAGCTTTGAAAGCAAGACGGGGTGGAGCACCGTCGCCATCGTCAACGCCGATCTGGTCAGCACACCCATCGCAGCCACCGATCTCAACAGCGCCGCGCTGGCGGCGACCTATCTGACCGCCACCTACGTTGGCGGCAAGTGGGAACGCACCGCTTCGTAAGCGCAGAGCGGGGAATGGGCGACAAGCCCCAAAAACAAGGATTTTACAAAGCAAAGCAAACCGCACGGAAAAGACAGCAACCAAGCACAAAAACCGCGCTTAATGCACTGTTTTTTGGCTCTTGCCCCGTAGAGGGAGAGCCCCCTTTTGCAAAAGGGGGCTCTCCCTCTTTGTTTTTCGCCCCGCGAAAAACAAATTCACCCACACACCGAAAACCTCTG
>JAGAMJ010000112.1 GCA_017624795.1 Clostridia bacterium | reverse complement strand
GTGGCACTGGTCGTAAAGCCGGTGATCACACACGTATAAACACCGTTTTGATCGGCGACCACGTTGCCCACAGTTGCACCCTGCACGGTAACGACGGGCGCCACCTTGAACGAATACCCTTGGTCAGGTGTGATGGTCAGCGTAACGGTATCCTCGGCAGAGAGCTTTGCCCAATTGTCAACGGTTGCCGAGGCGCCGATCAGATTGCCCTGCAAAAGTGCCGCGGTATGGTAGCCGTCGCCGTTGTTCGCATCCTCGATCAGTGCCGTTATGGCAACGATCAGATCGTTGCGATCCTTTTCGGAAAGCTGCGTCAAAATGTAGGAAAGATCGGTCAGCACCGAATCCTTGTTGGCGATCTCGGCATAATTGAACAGAATGTTGAAGGGGTACTCGTTCGCCTTGACCACCAGCACGGTATTGCTGTTGACCGTGTTGACTCTGGTATCAAGCTCGGTGAGGAACTGATACAGGTCCATATTCGCGGCATAGGCATCGTTGTAGATCTTTGCGACCGCTTTCTCGGTTTCTGCCTTGATCGCGGCGGCATCCTTGGTGCCCTGACCGATGATCTCGGAAGCTTCTACGTCAGCGTCGTTGGTGATCTTGTTTGCCTCGTGCTCTGCCTTGCTGATGATGGCGTCGATCTCCGACTGTCTGTCCGCCTGCATCTGCTCAAACACTGCAGCCGTGTTTTTGTCGGGGAACGTCAGGCGCAAAATGCTGACGTCAACGATATTGATGCCGTAATTGGCAAGACAGTTATCGTGCACACGGGTAAAGATCTCGTCTTGAATGAGGTCGATCTTGATCTGCTGGGCGTCCAGAGAAACGAGCGCCGCCAGATCATATCCGCCAAGCACGCTGTTGGTCGCGCTGAACACCTGATCGTTCAGGTAAGCGTCTACCGATCCGATCGAGCCGACACTGTTATGATAGAGAACGGGATCGTTGATCTCCCACACAACGTAGGACTGCAAAATGATATTACGCTTGTCCTTGGTCGTGGTTTCCAGACGGTTTGCTTCAAGATACTGCAATCTGTTATCGTAGTTCACGACGCTTTCAAAGGGCCAAGGAAGCTTGAAGTAAAGGCCCGCCTCGGTCGTTTCGGTGCGAACCGCGCCAAAGCGCAGGATCACGGCGCACTGTCCCTCTCGAACGACGGTGGTAAAACCAAACCAGAACAGCACCAGCACCACCACGAACGCAGTTGCGTATTTGGCGATCAGAACGCCCAAGGGCGAGCGCTGCTTCTTGTGCGGTTCGCTTTGTTCGGCAGTCGCAGCAGCGCCCTGTGCGTCCACGGGCTGGGTGGGCTGCTCGATCTCTGTATGAATACGTTTATCTTTGTTTTTCATCTCTTTGATCCTCCGTTCAGTTCGTAACGGAAACGTTACCAATATAAATGTTCTTGGTATCGATCCCGTCACCCACGATCACGACCTTGGCATCGGAATATGCCTCGGTGATGGCTTGCAGATATTTGTAATACCGATAGGTTTCGCGATATGCCTGATCTGCTTCCACGCTCGCCATAAATTCCGCGACCTCGGATCTTGCCGCCGCCTCGCTGTTTTGCTTTTGTATCATGGCGGAAGCAAGCTTGTACTCACAAGAGGTCTGTGCCTCAATGACCGTCACGTTTGCCTTCGCCTGCGCTTCCAGCACGATCTTCTGCGCCCTGATCTCAGCGCTGATCAGCTCCTGATAGATCTCGGCAACGATACCCACGGGCGGGTGAATGCTTTCCAGCACGACGTCCGCCACTGCGATGCCCGTGTGATAGGGCTCGATACGCGCGATCAATTCTTCCTTAAAGCTTTGCGCAAAAGCAGCACGGTCAGTGGCAAGCAGCGTTTCAAGGTCGGTGACGATGGTCCTTGCGGTCACCGCCTCGTATGCTGCCGCCTGCAACAGCGACTCGGGCGAGGCGCTGCTTTTCAGATACGCTTGCAGGTCGTCAATCTGGTACGCGATACGCAGATTGATCGATACAAGCTCCTTACCGCCGCCAAGCAAAAGCTGATACTCTTCTCCGCTATGCGACTCGGTCCAGATATTGTCGGCGCGTTGCTCCGACGCGTAACCGATGGTCATATTGCCGACCACCTCGGTGTCATAGACCTCAACACGGTCAAAGGGCCAGGGCAAGGTCATATGAAGCCCGGGCTGCAAGGTTTCCTCTTGCAGCTTACCCAAACGGTAATGCGCGCCCTGCTGGTATGCCTCGATCTTCACGACACCGCTGAATCCCCACAGTAAAAGGAAAATGCCGATCAAGCTATACGGCAAAACGGTTTTGATCAGGCGAATGCTCCAAAGCGAGCGCATCGTGATGCCCGTATTCTTTTCAAGATAAGAGATCACGCCAAGATCCTCTCCGCCAAGGCCCGGCATCGGGATCGAAAGCTCGGGCGCGACGTTCATCTCCTTTCGGATCACGCGCACGCCGAGTGAGATCAGCAAAAACAGCGTTTCATAAGCAAACAGCACACCGATCAGGATCACTGCAATCTTTGTAAGGTCAAAATATCCAAGCAGCTTCACCGTCAAGGCGATCGCAACGATCAGCAACGCGACCTTCCCGACCGACAAAGCGCCGCGCAGACTGTGCAGGACAGCTTGGTGGTACAGGTCGACCGTGCCGCTTTCGTCGTGCTCGGTCCTCTCCTCGGACAGGTTTCGACGCTGTGCGTCGCCTGCGTGCTTGCACCATTTTTCCAAAACAATGAAAAAGATGAATGCCACGACAAGGATCACCGGAATGTGATATCCCAAATTTACGGGGATCGCCGCGCTCTTTACCATCAGCCAGAAGGCGACGTTGACTCCCGCCGTCAGCAGCACGGTCAGGGTAGCCATCACGGCGGCTCTGGAATCGAACCACAGATCGCACACGCCTCTCACGGCGCGGCGCAGCAGGGCTTTGATCCAATCAAGCACGGCGCGAAACCGTTTCCCCTCGGTCTGTTCCCCGTCTTGCTCGGCTTCGGCAGCCGCAACGCTCTCTTTTTCTTTCTTTTGCCCCAGCGGGATCAGCAACAGCAGATCGATCACTGCCGGTAAAAACACCATCAGCCCCACAAGCAGTACGGGCAGATATAGCACCTTAACATATAGCAATATGCTGCCTACCGCGCACGCCACAAGGCAAAGCGCCGTCGCAAGGGCGGCAAGCCGTGGGGGAGCGATCGTTTTTTGACTTCGCTTATTCATAACTTCTCCTCTCGCGCAAAATCGGCGCTCGCGCGCCGTTACATACCGTAAAATTCTTACACATCAAACATATAGGATTACATTTTATATTAACATATATAGGGAATTTTGTCAAGAAACATTTAGAAAATACCAAAAAGTGACTGCCCCTTGTTGCAAACACAGAAGCAGTCACTTTTTTGTTATTTGGAATAAAGATCAGTGCTGTAAACACCCGCATCATACAGGTCCTTGAAGGCGCTGACGACCGCCTCCTTATCCTCGCGGTAGGTCACGCCGAACCAACGGTCGCTTGTGGGGATCACCCTCACCCTTGCTCTACCGTCGCTCACCATGCCGTCAATGATGGCGGGCAGCAGATATTCTGCTTTGAGATCGTCCTTGTGCAGCGAGGAAAGAAATTTGGGGAAGCCCTCGTACAGCGCATCGATCAGATCGGGGGTGAGCGCCCACATATTCATCGAAACGATGGAATTCGGATCGATCGGAACACGCATGCCGTCCCGTTCGACCGCTGCGCCCACACCGTCGCGCACCAAGCCGTGCGTTTCCGTAACGCTTATCAGATATCCGTCGGCGTCCACGTGGCACACGCCGCGCGAAACGCCGCCGTTGTCGCTTAACGTGTTCTGCAAAATGAAGCCGGGCATACAAAACTCACCCCGTTTGCCGCCGTTTTGCACCAAAAAGTCGTGGGCGATGCGAAAGCCCTCCTTGCCGTAATAATCATCGGCATTGATCACAAGGAATGGCTCCTTGACCACGCCGCGGCAGGCAAGCACCGCCTGCCCTGTGCCCCAGGGCTTTTTGCGCTCCGCGGGGCAAGTGAAGCCCTGCGGCAGATCGTCCTTCTCCTGAAAAACGTAAGAAACGGGACAAATCTTTTCAATGCGGTTGCCGATGATCGCGCGAAAATCCGCTTCCAGATCACGCCGAATGATAAATACCACCCGATCAAATCCCGCCTCCAAGGCATCGTGTATCGAGTAATCGATAATGATCTCTCCGTTCGGCCCGACGGGCTCCAGCTGCTTGATACCGCCGCCAAAGCGCGAACCGATCCCCGCCGCCATCACAACAAGACTTGTTTTCATAAGATTCTCCTTTCAATTAAAACAAGCTCGATGCATTTGATCATACATCAAACTAACAAGTACGATTGAACTATTATAAGTATAGCACACCTTTCACTTTTTTTCAAGTACTTTTTTCATCTCATAAAACCCCGATCTTGCAGCATTTGACAAGTTGACAAAGCCAAAAGATAATGTTATAATAACATTAGAATAACTTGAGAGAGAGAGCTATGCCGCATATCTGTGTTAATATAAAAGAGCTTGTAAACTACGCCGTCGCCCATCACCTCATTGAGGAAAGCGACCGCACCTACGCCACCAACCGCTTGCTGGAAGCGCTTGGGCTGTCGGATTACCGCGACGGGGAAGAAATTCCCGCCGAGCGCCCCTTGGAAGCGATCCTTGCCGATCTTTGCGACTACGCCGTCGCGAATGGGTTGATCGAAAGCGATTCGGTGGTCTATCGGGATCTGTTTGACACCTCGCTCATGACGCTTCTCACGCCTCGCCCCTCCCAGGTCATCGCCGAATTTTACAAGCGCTATCAAGACTCCCCCGAAAAGGCGACCGATTACTTTTACGATCTCGCCCGCAACAGTGATTACATTCGCGCTTATCGTGTCAAAAAAGACCTGAAATGGGTATACGAAAGCGAGTACGGTGACATTGATATCACCGTCAATCTTTCCAAGCCCGAAAAGGATCCCAAGGCGATCGCAGCCGCAAAGCTGCTGCCCCCGCGCAGCTATCCCAAGTGCCTGCTTTGCCACGACAACGAAGGATTTGCAGGCACCCTTGCCACCCCCGCGCGCGGCACGCTGCGACAGATTCCCATGACGATGGCAGGGCAGGATTGGTTCTTGCAATACTCCCCATACGTGTACTATAACGAGCACTGTATCGCGCTGTCGGCTGCACACACACCCATGAAGATCGACCGTTCCTCCTTTGTAAAGCTCTTGGATTTCGTCGAGCTTTTTCCCCACTATTTCCTCGGCTCCAACGCCGATCTTCCCATCGTGGGCGGCTCGATCCTCTCTCACGATCATATGCAGGGCGGCCGCTATACATTCGCTATGGAAAAGGCGCCCGTCGAGCAGGAGCTCTGCTTCAAGGGCTTTGAAGACGTCAGGGCGGGGATCGTGCGCTGGCCCATGTCGGTCATTCGCATTTCGGGCACGGACAAGGCCCGCTTGGTTGAGCTTGCCGACAGGATCCTTGCCGCGTGGCGTGGCTATACCGATCAAGACGCGTTTATCCTTGCCCAAACAAACGGCGAACCGCACAATACCATCACCCCCATCGCCCGTATGCGCGATGGCGCGTTCGAGCTGGATCTGGTGCTGCGTAACAATATTACCACAGACGAGCACCCCTTGGGCGTTTATCACCCTCACGCCGAGCTTCACAACATCAAAAAGGAAAACATCGGTCTGATCGAGGTCATGGGGCTTGCGGTGCTGCCCGCGCGCCTCAAAGACGAGATCGCCGCGCTGTGCGACGCGATCCTTTCAGGTCGCGACTTTTCCGATGACGAGCGCATCGCAAAGCATTGGAAATGGTTCAAGTCCTTTGAAAAAAATTACACCTTTACCCCACAAACGGTGCGTGAAATCATCGAAAAAGAGATCGGCGCTACCTTTGTGCGGGTCCTCACCGACGCAGGTGTTTACAAGCGAGATGCGGCGGGACGCGCCGCGTTCTTGCGCTTTATCCAAGCAGTCAACGCATCAAAATAAGGAGGGTTTCGTATGAAAAACTTTACCGTCACCATTGCGCGCGGCTTTGGCAGCGGCGGACGCACCATCGGCAAAATGCTGGCAAAACGGCTTGGCATCGAATGGTATGACCAGGATCTGATCAAGCTGGCATCGGAGGAAAGCGGCATCAACATCGAGCTTTTCGGCAAAGCCGACGAGCACAAAAAAGCCACGTTATTCGGCAAATACGACCGCAACTTCGGCGATAAGATCATTCCGCCCGACAGCGGTGAGTTCACCTCCGACGACAATCTGTTCAACTATCAGGCAAAGGTGATCAAGGCGCTGCACGCCAAGGGAAGTTGCGTGATCGTGGGGCGCTGCGCCGACTACGTCTTGCGGGAAGAAACGAACGTGCTTCGCGTCTTCATTTACGCCTCCAAGGAGCGCTGTGTGCAGACGGTTGCCGATCTTTACAATCTCTCGCCCCGTGAGGCGGAACGGCAGATCGAACGCATCGACCGTGCCCGTTCGACCTACTATCGCTACTATACGGGGCAGGAATGGGACAACGCGCGCAATTACGATCTGTGCCTGAACAGCGAGCAGCTTGGCTTTGAGCGGTGTGTCGACCTGATCGAGCATTATTTGAAGGTCCTGTATGAATAAGCAAAAGATCCCTTGACGGAAATTCCGTCAAGGGATCTTTTTACATAACGATGGCAAGCCCCAAAAGCGATGCAAGCAGCGTCGGAATTGAGATGATGGCACCGAAAATCACGAACCGTGCAAAGGAAAAGCTGACCTTGTGCTGCTTTAACAGTGACACCCATACGATGCCCGCAAGCGCGCCCAACGGGGTGAAGAAGGCACCGACGTTAGAGCCGATCACCGCCGCATACAAGGCGGGGAGCGAGGCGCTGCCCTGCACCGTCACGACCGTGGAATACAGCACGCTCATGGGGATATTGTTCAGTAGATTTGCGGCAAAGAACGAGGAAATTCCACTACGCCAAAGCGACGCGCCGCCAAGCACGAATTGCCCCATCGCCGCCGTCGCCCCCACGCGACCCAGCGCCATGACCAAAATGAACATCGAAAGCACAAAGGGTACCACGTCATAGGGCGCACGATGAAAGCTCTGCGTCACAAGTCCAATGCCGCGACGACGGATCAAAAGCTCGGGGATCGCAACAAGAAAGAGCAGCACACAGGCATCTGCCGCGATCAGCCACATTTCCAAATTCAAATAAGAGGAAAGCACCAAGAAAAGAATACAGATGCCAAGCGCCGCTACCGCGACACCGACCGTCGGCTTGTCCGAGAGGCGTGCCTCCCGCGCCACGACGCGCATAGGCGCTTTCAGCTTTTTTCGAAACAGTACCCAAAGCAGCGCAAACGAGGTCACGGCGCCAAAGAGCGTGGGCAACGCCATCACGCGAAAATACGAAGCAAAATCAATGCCGTTCCCTGCCGCCAGATAGATGTTGGTGGGATTGCCGATGATGAACAGCATACTCCACGTATTCGCCGCCACAAATTCGGCAAAAAGGTAGGGAACGGGGTCGATTTCGGCGTTTTTTGCAAAGAAGCAGATGAACGGAGTAAAGGTCAGGACCACGATGTCGTTGGAGGTAAAAACGGTCAGGAATGAAACCGCCGCATACAGCAGCACAAACAGCTTTCTTTGGTCGCTGCCCGCAAAGCGCAGCACCGCGCTTGCCAGATACCGAAAAAAGCCCGCCTCGTCCAAGAATATCGACATCAGCGTCATGGAAAAGAAAAGCACCAGGATCTGAATGGGATTCACCGCACTGTCAGCAAGCAATCCCGACACCGCCTCACGGGCGGGCAACCAACCGCCGATCAAAAGGATCGCGGCACCCAAAAGCGGTGCGGTCCAATAGATCCTGACCGACAGGTGCTTTGGATGCAAGCGATGCTCAAAAAGTGCCAGCCCCATAGTGGATAGCACCGTCAAAACAGAAATACAGACAACCGCCGTCATATCCATCACTCCGTGTTCAACAAAACTTCTCTCACTATAACACAACGGTGCGCTAAAAACAAGTACTTTTGAAAAAAATTCGCGAATTTTGTCAAAAATCCACGCTCACATCGACGGCAGCGACTCCCCTTGGATCAACCCCTCAAAGCAATCGTCCTCATCTGTTTCAAAGCGGACCCCCTCAATGTGCAAAAAACGGGTAAGCGGCGCGTCGTACGCCGAGAGTGGACGGTTATACACGTCATTGGAATGAGCAGACACGAGGATCTCATTCCCGCGCAGCTCGGTGACAAGCAAGGTGTGATAAAAATCCCCTGCCATATCCCCCAACTGTACCACGTCCCCGATCTCGACCTCCCCGCGCGTCACCTCTCTGCCAAAGGGCCCGATGCCGCCGTTGACGGCGGCAAAGGCAGGCGCGCCCGTGAAGAAATCCCAGAAGAATTCAACCCCTGTAAAGGCAGGGGCGCGGTTCTCCGCGGAAATGTAATACCACCCAAAATCAGGTGTGAAATTCATCACGCAGCTCCCCGCCAGAATGCTTTGGGAAACGAAATTGGTGCAATCCCCGCCGATCCCCGTAAAATTATAGAACAGCGGATTGCGCGCACGCGCCCATCTGCGGGCATACAGGACCGCGCGCTCGCGGTCATAGCTCTTGGTTGCAAGCATATTCTCACCTCTCTATATCCTATGAGCCCCGCAACGCGCAGGTGAGCGCTTCTCGATCAAAAAGCAAAAAGGAGCAGTTACCTGCTCCTTTTTGCCTGTTATGCAGCGGGCTGTGCCGCCAGCACTTGCTCAATATTATCCACGCTGCCAAAGCGCGCGATCATGCGATCGGTCAGTTCCTCGATGGAAAGCGTGGTCAGCTCTTCGGCGGTAAACTCATCAACAAGTCCCTCTGCGATGATATCGACCGCATCGGCAGGCACCTGCACCTGCTTTTCTGCAAGGATGCCCTGCAACC
>JAGAMJ010000111.1 GCA_017624795.1 Clostridia bacterium | reverse complement strand
CCGAACAGATAGCACTTCTCGCCCTCGACCTCGATCAAAGATGCTCCGGCAACCTTCATGCCGTCAAGCACCAGGTTGAGATCTTCAAGCGAAGCACCCGCAGCAGCATCGACAACGATCGCATAGATCACGTCGATCTCGTCGGGCTCACACCCGATCGCGATGGCCTGACCAAGCAGCTGTGCCCACATATTATCATCGCCCAAGTCCTCCTGACAGACGGACCGGATCTCCACCTCAACGGTGGGATCGTAGACGGGATTGTGCCTATTGTATGTCACGAGCTCGATCGCAGCAGGAACGTTGTTAACCGCATCGCCTGCGGTCTTCACCTCGATCACGTTCGTGATAAAGGGCATCATTTCTTTTCTCTGCTTTACGGTGTTTGCGGCGTAAAGATTGTTTGCGATCTGGAACTTGTGATCCTCGTCACGCTCGTCGGAAACATCGTTCAAAGCGCGGATCGCCAGCTCGTAAAGAGAGGTGCCCGTTTTGTTGGCGTTCGAAGCGTAAGCGTAGTAGACATCACCGTCGATCGTCAGCTTGGCATAGCCCACAGCAACGTAATCGGTAGCGCGGTCATCTGCCGCGATCACCTTGGAGGCAACGATATAACCGAAGCCATCGGCGTCTTCCTTATACCAAACGGGATCGCCCGCAGCGTTGAAAACCATATCAAAAGCAACGTCTTCTGCGTTGGTGCCGGCAGTGGCGTGCGTCAATTCACCGTTCATTGCGATATAATCGTTTTGCGTCGCGATCAGCGTACCGAAGGTCAGTGTTGCATCGCCCATAGCGCCGTAAGCGAGCGCATCGGCGATCTCATTATATCCTGCCTTGGAAACAGCAGTCCAGAAATTCAAAACACCGGTTGCGCCCTTCAAGGAAATCGTGGGCTCGCAAGCTCTGATATCCAGCGTAAATTCAGGTGCGCTCTCGCCGCTTTCAGCAGGAACAAACGAAACGCTTTGGTCCTCCAAAGCACCAATGGTCAGTACCGCAAGGGGTACCATGCCGATCACCATCGTCAAAACAAGGAGAAGGGCGAGAATTTTTCTCGTCGTATGCTTCATGAATCAACCCTCCATAAGCAATTAGATTAGCACGCAGACCGTGCTTTCACATAGACTCAACAGAGCTACACAAATATTGTATCACATAAACATTGAAAAGTAAATAGTTTTTTTACACAAAACCATTAAAATAATTATATACAATATGAATAAAAAGACTTTAACCTTCCAGCGGCTCAAAGTCGTCGGCACCGTGCAGGCAAAGCGGACAAATGAAATCCTTTGGCAGCTCGTCCCCCTCGTAGACATAGCCGCAAACACGACATACAAAGCCCTTCTTTTTCTTGTCGGGCTTGGGCTTCACTCTGGTGTAATAATCGTCATAGGTCATCGTGGGCGCATCGCCCATCACCTGAGCGTCGGTTACGGCGCAAATGAACATACCGTGCGTGCCGAGATCCACGTACTGCTCGACTTCAAGCGACAAAAAAGCGTTCACGTAGTTTGGCAGCAGCGCAAGCCCGTTGGCGGTACGCAACAGGTCAAAATCGCGAAATTTATCTACCGTTCTGCCACTTTTCATACCAAACTGCTCAAAAATCGAGAACGGGGTGTCCACAGAAAGGCAGTTGACGTTCAGCTTTCCCGTGCGAAGGATCATCTCGTGCGTAAGGCCCGCGCGATTGATCGTCACTGCCACGCGATTGGGTGTATTGGTCAGCTGCGTCACCGTATTGACGATCAAGCCGTTATCCCGATCGCCCTCTCTGGCACTGACCAGATATAGCCCATAGCCAATGCGGAACAGTGCCCTTGGATCGACCTTTTCTTCGTTTGCTTTGATATACCCCTTTGCCGAAAAAGTCTGGAAATTAAACACCGTATCGGGGGTAATCGTGTTTTGCATATTCTCTTTTCCGCTCATAAAAGTCCCTCCTGTTATCCTTTTTGAAAGTCTTGCCCTTTTCCTCGCTTTGCAAACAGCCACCGCGCAAAACCTTTATGTAGGGAAACAGACTCATATGCGATATCGCATATGAGTCTGAGTTTTATTTCGTGCCGTCCAAATAATCGCGGATCTTGAAAAAAGTTTCATCGCTGATATCATGCTCGATCTTACAAGCATCGTTCAAAGCAACGTCGTGGGAAACGCCCAGGCGCATCAGCACCTCCGCAATAATACAATGGCGCTCGTACATACGCTTTGCGACGTCCTCACCCTTTTGCGTCAGGATCAGCCCACCGTTCTCGGCAGTGGTCACAAAGCCATCGGAACGCAGCTCGCGCAGCATCACGCTGACAGTAGGGCGGGAAAAGCCCAGCGCCGTGCACAGGTCGACCGCGCGCACCTTTTCCTTTTGGCGCGAAAGCATATAGATCTGCTCCAAATAGTTTTCGCCGGATTCATGGATCGACAAGGCACTCCCCCCTTTATCATACTGATAGTATTGTACCATACCGTTCGCCACTTGTCAAGTGAACGCTTATGCGCATAACAAAAAGCGCATCGTTCTCTGTCAAACGACAGCATACGCGATGCGCTTTGTGTCAGATCAATCTCTAATACCGTAGTTTTCGATCACGTAGTCCATATCCTTGTCGCCTCTGCCCGACAGATTGATCAGCACAGAGCCGTGCTCCATCTGCTTTGCCAGCTTCATACCGAATGCCACGGCGTGCGAGCTTTCGATCGCGGGAATGATGCCCTCCATACGGGCAAGCTTGAAGAAGGCGTCAATGGTTTCCTCATCGTCGATCACGTCGTATTTCACGCGACCGATCTCTTGCAGGAATGCGTGCTCAGGACCGGACGAGGGGTAATCCAAGCCGCTTGCCACCGAATATACGGGCGCGGGCTCGCCGTTCTCGTCTTTGAGCATAATGCTGTTAAAGCCGTGCATCACGCCCTCGGTGCCGTACTTCAAGCTGGCGGCATGGTCGCCGAGCTTGGGACCGCGGCCAAGGGGCTCGACGCCGTAAATGTCCACGGGATCGTTCAAAAATCCCGCAAACAGCC
Organism: Clostridia bacterium; assembly: GCA_017624795.1. Taxonomy (GTDB): domain Bacteria; phylum Bacillota; class Clostridia; order Oscillospirales; family CAG-272; genus Firm-07. Next base: position 10,063 of record JAGAMJ010000111.1, on the reverse strand, counting down.
CCGCCGCGTTAGAGCCACCGCCCACACACGCCACGATCGCGCTGGGAAGATGCCCTGTCATTTCCACAAACTGCTCTCTTGCCTCAATGCCCACGACGCTCTGGAAATCGCGCACCATCATGGGGAACGGGTGGGGACCAAGCACAGAGCCGATGCAATAAATGGAATCCTTATATTCCTTGCTGTATGCGTCAAAGGCGGCGTCAACGGCTTCCTTCAAGGTCTGCAAGCCGTGCGTGACCTCGACCACGTTAGCGCCAAGGATCTTCATACGGGCAACGTTGGGCGCCTGCTTTTTGATATCCACGCTACCCATATAAATGTCACATTCAAGTCCGAAATACGCGGCAGCGGTCGCAAGCGCGACGCCGTGCTGACCGGCACCCGTTTCGGCGATGACCTTCTTCTTGCCCATGTACTTGGCAAGCAGCGCCTCGCCCATGCAGTGATTGAGCTTGTGCGCGCCGGAGTGGTTGAGGTCCTCACGCTTTGCGTAAAGCTGGACCTTGCCGCCAAGCGCGTCGGAAAGGCGCTCCAAATGCGTCACGGGCGTCGGTCTGCCCTGAAACTCCTTGCGGATACGGCGCAGCTCGGCAATAAACTTGCGGGATTGGCAGATCGAATAATACGCCTCGGTGATCTCCGCCATGGCAGCTTTCAGCTTGTCGTCCACGTAAACGCCGCCGTACTTGCCGAAATAACCGTTTTTATCGGGATAATTGTTAAAATATGTATCAAATTCAATACCGTTGTACTTCATAATAAACGTCCTCCAAAATAAAAATATAGGTTGATCGCAAGATTACAGGAAACAAAACTCACGCCATCGTGCTGCTAAAATGTACATTTTTGACCTCCAAAAAAGCAAAAATCCCTTGACAAAGACAGACGACCTCTATCTTTTTCAAGGGCGATCAAATCGCGGTGCCACCTTGATTCACGGCATTCGCCGTGCACTCTGCGGGTACTGACATACCCCGACGGTTAACGTACGTCACACGTTGCGAAATACTCGGCTCACCGCCTTTGTTCCGCACCCTCAACGGTCCATTTGCCATTCAGTTTCCAACCCGACTTCCAGCAACGCGGGCTCTCTGTGTGGTCTTAAAGGGCTTTATCTCCGCCTCAACGGTTTATATGCAAAGTATAGCACACCCATCTTTTCTTGTCAATAGCTTTTGAAATTTTTTGTCGCGGACGCAGGGACAAAAACCAAAGTTTTCTCTGTTTTTCCATTGTTTGTTATGGATATTTTTCGCCATCGCTACAAACAATATCCTTGTCAGCACCCAAGAAATGTGTGAAACAAGGAGTTCATTATGAAAGCAACCGGAATCGTTAGAAGAATAGATGACCTGGGGCGTGTCGTGATCCCCAAGGAGATCCGCCGCACGATGCGGATCCGCGAGGGCGACCCGCTTGAAATTTACACCGACCGCGAGGGTGAAGTCATTTTCAAAAAGTATTCCCCCATTGGCGAGCTGGCGATCTTCGCCGGCGAATACGCCGAAACACTTTATAAAACCTGTGCGCTTTCCGTCATCATCTGCGACCGCGACGCGGTGATCGCCACCGCGGGCGTGCCGCGCAAGGAATACGCCGACAAGGCGCTTTCCGATGAGTTGGAAAAGATCATTGAATCCCGCAGTCTTTACGTGTGGCGCGAGGGAATGGACACCATTCCCGCGATCGCCGACGGCAGCTCGCACACGGTGCGCTGCGCGATGCCAATCCTTTCGGAGGGTGACATCGTTGGCTGTGTGGTTTCGCTTTCCGGCAACGAGAAGGAGGACAAAAAAGTTCCCGCCGTTGACGTGGAAACGAAGCTGATCCAGACCGCAGCAGGGTTTCTCGGCAGACAGCTGGAAAGCTGAATTATCCCCCTAAAAACAGCAAAAAAGCCGCACCGTTTCGTGATTTTTGAAACGGTGCGGCTTCCTTTTTATCGGTTACTGCCTTTCAAACAACGTGCTTCTTCCCTCTTTGCCCACGCGCCTCACAGCCCCCAGTGCTTCAAAAACGGCGAGCGCGTCATAGAGCGCATATCCCCGTAAACGGGTATACTTTTGGAAGATCTTTGCCGTAAAGCGATCGGGCAATTCCGTTGGGAAATATGCCAGATAATCCGCCCTTGTCGACAGTCGCACGGCATCGATCAAGGACAACGGCATCAGCTCAAAGCGGTGAGAGCGCAGCTTGCGGCTCGTCCCGCCGCCGTCGAGCAAGCGGTATTCGTCAAGCTCAAGCAAGGGAAAAAGCACGGAAAAGCGCGGATCGCAAAGAAAGGGCGCGAGTGATTTCAGCAAAGCGATGCCCGAAAGCACACTGTCATGCCGAGGCGAGCGTCGCCTTGCGCTGACCTCGCCCGTTTCGGGATCCATCCAGCTCACCCACTTCTGTACCGTCAGCGGATGGACCAGCGTCACCTTGAAATCGGTCTTTTCCATATAGAACGCGATCTTTTTGGCAAGCCGAAAGAGCTCGCCCGTCTGGATCTCGATGATCTCACCCGACGGCGTGAGGATATCCGCAACGAAACGGCTGGTTTTTCCGTCCCGTTGCGGCACTTTTTGCTCGTGGGCAGTAAAATCGTCATACATCCAGCGTTTGAGCACGCTGTGCAGTCGCTTCTCCGCATACAGCCCGATGCTATCCCGTTCCTTTTGCCGCAGCAGCTCCTCGTGACAGAGCTTGGCAAAGGTGATTTTTCCGCCCTGTATCATGTCGCGATCCCCGCAAACTGATTGCTGTAAAGCTTGGCGTATTCTCCGCCCTTTGCAAGAAGCGTTTCGTGGTCGCCCGCCTCTGCGATCAAGCCGTCGCGCAAAACGACGATGGTATCCGCGTCACGTATCGTCGACAGACGGTGCGCGATAATGAGCGAGGTGCGATCCCTCATCAGCGCGACCATCGCCTGCTGAATGTGCATCTCGGTTCTGGTATCGACAGAAGACGTTGCCTCGTCCAAGATCAAAATTTTAGGATCGGCAAGCACCGCACGCGCGATCGCAAGCAGCTGGCGCTGTCCCTGCGACAGGTTTCCGCCGCCCTCGGTCAGCATCGTATCATAACCATCGGGCAGACGCTCGATAAAGATATCCGCCTTGGCGTGATGCGCCGCGCGCCTGATCGCATCGTCATCGGCGTTTGGCGCGCCGTATTTGATGTTGTTGCGGATCGTATCCCGAAAGAGTACAGTATCCTGTAAAACGATGGCGATGGAGCGCCGCAGCGTTTCCTTTGGAATATCGGTAATATTGATCCCGTCAATGGAGATCTCACCGCTATCCAGCTCGTAAAAACGCGTAAGCAGATTGACAACGGTCGTCTTGCCCGAGCCCGTTGCGCCAACAATGGCGATCTTTTTTCCCTTGCCGACTTCCAGATCAAGCCCTTTGAGCACGGGCTCGCCTTCGACGTAGGAAAAATGAATATTACGAAAGGAAATATTTCCCTTTATCTCGGCAATATCAAGATCAACACAGCCCTCGTCGATCTCATCCGCGCCATCCATGATCTCAAAAATGCGCTCGGCGCCCGCAAGGGCGGTCAGGATCGACGAATACTGATTGGCGATCTGATTGATGGGACGGGTGAAATTTTTGGAGTAGGAAAGCATGGACTGAATATTGCCGATACTAATGTTACCGGGGCCGCCGAAAATAATCATCGCGCCGCCCGTTGCCGCGACCAGCACGTATTGCAAATTCCCCAAAAAGTTCATAACGGGTCCCATAATTGAGCCCCAAACTCTTGCCTTGACCGAGCAATCGCGATAGTCCGCGCTATACGCGCCGAACACCTTGACGGCGTCACTTTCCTTGCCGTAGGCGACCACGGTGCCATAGGAGGTCACCATTTCTTCGACCGTGCCGTTCATCGCGCCAAGCAGCTTTTGACGGCGAATAAAATATTTTCGCATAAATTTGGTCAGCTTGCTTGACGCAAGGATCGACAGCGGAATGGTGATCATGGCAACAAGTGTCATAATGGGGCTTAAAATCAGCATCATCACAAGCGCCCCGACGATGGTCAGCAGCCCCGAAAAGAGCAGCGTGATCGAGCTTGACACGGCATTGGAAACGTTTTCCACGTCGTTGGTGATGCGGGACATGATATCGCCGTGTCTGTGCGTGTCGGTATACTTGATGGGCAGCCGCGCGATCTTTTCAAACAGCTCGTTACGCATCGTATAGACCGTATACTGCGACAGCTTTGCCGCCACGATGCCCATAAAATAGTTCAACACCGCCGACACGGCAAACAAAACGCCCATCGCGATCAGGTTAGGCAGCATACCGTTGGTGTGACCGTCCCTGCCGATATAGTCCGAGGCGTAAAAATGCACCTTATACTCGGTACGTATGGGCACATTTTTCATCGCGTCGGCATCGTAATTGTAAAGAAGCTCGCCCGTTTTGGCGTTATAGCGCACCGCCTCGATGGCGTCGATCGCGTTGCCTTGCAGCAACGGGCCCGTCAGCTCGATACCCGCGATCAAAAGCGTGATAACAAGCAAAGCGATCAAAACGTAGCGACTTTTGCCAATATATTTGAAAAGACGGCCGAGCGTTTCCTTCGTGCGCTTGGGCTTTTCGCCGTTCACGCGGCTCATATTGTGCCGCCCCCCGCCACCGGGCCCCGGCATGGGCAAGCGTCTTTCATTTGCTGCGCCCTTATTCATTTGCCGCACCTCCCCTCTCCATTTGAGATGCGTAGATCTCGCGGTACGCCTCACACGTTTGCATCAAAACGTCGTGCGGCGCACAATGGCGAACGGTGCCGTCCTCGATCACGGCGATGCGATCCGCATCGCGCACGCTCGCGATACGCTGTGCGATCAGGATCACGGTACGGTCCTTCATTTCTTTGTTCAACGCCTTGCGAAGCTTTGCCTCGGTGGCAAGGTCCAGGGCGGATGTAGCGTCATCAAAGATCAGAATTTCAGGACGCCGCGCAAGCGCTCTTGCGATCGACACGCGCTGCTTTTGTCCACCCGACAGCGACGCGCCCTTTTCCGCCACGAAGGTATCGTATCCGTCGGCAAAGCCCGAAATGAACTCGTCTGCCTGTGCGGTTTCAGCCGCCGCCCTGATCTCATCATCGCCGGCGTCCTTACGCCCCCAGCGGATATTATTTGCGACCGTATCCGAAAAAAGCTCGCTTTTTTGCATCACGAAGCCGATCTTTTGGCGCAATTTGGTCAGATCGTATTCCCTCACCGACAAGCCATTGACCAGCACCTCGCCTGAGGTGGCGTCGTAAAAGCGCGGGATCAGCCGCACGAGAGAGGATTTGCCCGATCCCGTAGCGCCCACGATGGCAAGCGTTTCACCCCGTTTGATCTCTAAATTGACGTCGTGCAGCACGGGCTCGCCCACCGCCCCCGGATAACGGAAGGAAACGTTGCGAAAGGCGATCGCCACGTCGGCAGGCGCGGCATCCCCCGTTCCACCCTCGATCACGGGCTCACAGTCGATGACCTCACGCACGCGGGCAGCAGAAGCGAGCGCGCGGGAGACCGATTGGAACATCATCGTGATCATCATAATGGAAGAAACCACCTGAACGGTATAGGTCACCGCCGCCATAATGTTACCCGTGCTCATACCCGAAATGCCGTCCCGGATGCTATTGCCGCCAAGCAGGATCACGGCGATCACGGCAAAGTTTTGCACCACGATCATCACGGGGTGAATGATCGCCATCAGGCGATGCACGCGATAGTTGACGTCGCGCAGCTGCCCGTTCGCGTCACGAAAGCGCTCACATTCGTAATCCTCGCGCACGTATGCCTTCACGACACGCGCGCCACTGACGTTTTCCTGCACGACGCAATTGACGCGATCAAGCCGCTTTTGCACTGTACCGAACAGCGGCACGGCACGGGAAAGCACCAGCCCCAGCGTCAGCGCAAGCACGGGGATCGAGGCAAGCAGCACCACGCCGAATTTGACGTCAAGCGTCAGCAAAAAGATCGTGCCGCCGATCATAAAGAAGGGCGCGCGGACGAACATGCGCAGGATCATTTCCATAAACTCCACGATCATGGCGATGTCGTTGGTCATTCGTGTGACCAGCGAGCCCGTGGTGAAGCGATCGGCTTGCTCGATCGACAGCGACATCACGCGAGCGTAAGCGGCGCGGCGCAGATCGTGCCCAAAGCCCTGTGACGCTCTTGCCGCCGTGTAGGCACACAGTGTGCCGAAGCAGCCGCCAATCAGCACCACCAGCAGCATCAAGACGCCAAAGATCAGGATCATTTGAAAAGAAGAACAGCCACCGTTTGGAAAGAAAATGCCAATGATGGCAGACGCCACCCGATGCTCGGTCACGTCGGCACCGATGATGCCGTAGTTGACGATGAAGGACATCAGGTACGGCAGGCAAAGATCCGCCGTGACCTCCAAGATCATCAGAAGCGGCGACACCACGGCGTAGAGCCAATAAGGCCTTAAATACCGAAACAGTTTACCCAAGACGCGTCACCTTACCCTTCCAAGAGATTGTCGCGGATATGCGAGAGCAAGCGTACCAGCGTTTCCTGATCCTCGCCGTCGATCCCCCGCATCGCGGTTTGATCGTTGGTCGAAATGCGCGAAAGGTGACGGCGGTCAAATTCTTTTCCCTTTTCGGTCAGCGACACCCGCATCGCACGGCGGTCCTTGGCGTCGGGGGTGCGCTTGACGTACCCCTCTTGCTCCATGCGGCGCAAGACCACGCTGACGGTAGGCGCTTTGAGGCGCGTCAGCTTGACCAGATCCAACTGATTGAGATCATCGTGCACCGCCAGATGCGACAGCACGATACGGGCGGTGTTTTGCGCCATCACGCCCTCGTCCTCGCCCTGTCTTACCCGAAAACGGAGCAGGCGTGAGATCTCCATGATCATACGGGGTGCCTGCGGCACCTCGCGCAGCTCCTCGCGCTCGGGGGGCGGGGGCGGCATCATTTGTTTTTCCTTCATATCGTTCCCCTCCAATAATTAGTTTTCTAACTAATTATATCATAACAAAAAGCGAAAATTTTGTCAATAAAGGTGCCGAAATTTTACAAAAAACAATTTCCATCTTCAAAAGCGTGTCGTAACGACCTGAAAAATCGGACTTTCTTAAAATCATGGCAACAAGAGAGTTAATTGTTATTGATGAAACAAATACAGCTTGCAAATAGTAATAACAAGCGACTTTTTGGGGGATAAAAAATGAATTTCAAAAAAATAAAAAGGAAGTGCAGCTTTCTGCTTGCCTTCCTTCTCATGATAACGGCGCTGCTGCTGCCCACCGCGGCAAGCGAAAATGAGCGCCCGACGCTGCTTGTCGGGGGGATTCCCTTCGGCGTGCGGTTCTTCACAGACGGCATTCTTGTCGTGGACTACTGCGACGTGGAATACTGCGGTGCGTCGCACAATCCCGCCCGTGAGGCGGGGCTGAAACCGGGCGACTGCATCTATCAGATCAATGAACAAAAGATCGGCACCGCAAGCGAGCTTGCCGAAGCGATCGAAAAAAGCGGCAGCGGTGCGCTGACGCTTTTCTATCGGCGCGACGGCAAGGAACAAAGCGTAACGCTCACACCCTTGCCCTGCGATCGGGACGGCAGACTGCGAACGGGACTGTTCGTGCGCGATTCGGGTGCGGGCATCGGCACCGTGACCTTCGTCACCGAGCAAAATCTGTTTGGCGGACTTGGGCACGGCATTTGCGACGGGGAAAGCGGAACGCTGATCCCTATGGCACGCGGCAGCGTGATGGGCGTGACCATCGGCAGCTTGAAGCGAGGCGCGGCAGGCGCGCCGGGCGAGCTCAAAGGTCACCTTTCGGCAGGAAAAACGGGCGCTTTGACGCAAAACACGGCTTGCGGTGTGTTCGGCGCCTTTGCCGAGCGCCCCTCGCTACCTGCGGGCGCGATGCCTATCGCTTACCGCGATGAGCTGCACGACGGCGCCGTGACGCTGTGGTGCACGCTCGACGACAACACGCCAAGAGAGTACAGTGCCGAGATCTCGGCGATCCAACGCAGTGCCGAGGGCAACAAGTGCTTCACTGTGCACATCACCGACAAGGCGCTGCTTGAAAAAACGGGCGGCATCATTCAAGGTATGTCCGGCTCCCCGATCATTCAGGACGGACACCTTGTCGGGGCTGTGACACACGTGCTGATCGGCGATCCCACCACGGGATATGGCATCTTCATTGAGAATATGCTGGAAAATATGGCGGTAGCGTTGGATTAACGAAAGGGGCGGCTGTCGCAAAATTGCGGCAGCCGTCCCCGTGTTTTTTATACGATACTGTTTTTATGCAGCTTGGACGGCGGATAGCCGTATTTTTCCTTGAAGGATCTGGAAAAGAATTTTTCGTCCGAAAAGCCGCAGCAAAGGGCAACGTCCCTGACCGTTTGCTTTCCTTCTATCAACAGCTCGATCGCCTTTTCCAGCCGCAGCTTGATGATGTATTGCTTTGGCGTGATGCCCAGATGCTCCGAAAACGCCCGTTGCAGGGTTGAAACGCTGACAAAAGCGTACCGACACACCTGCGGAACGCTTAACTCTGTGTCTGTAAAACGGTCCTGTATGTATTCTATACAACGGTCGACAATGGCATTTTTGGCTTCTTTTTTTTGCTGTGAAACGCGGAACAAAATATCGTAAAGCCCCGCTTTGATCTGATTGACCGAACGATTTTGCTCCCAGGCGTTCAGCAGCTTCAAGAAAAGCTGCTCGATCACGACATGATTTTCAAGCGAAATGCACTCTCCCTCAAAATAGTTGCAATCGCTGATGTGGATCACGATGCTATCGTTGAACGAATACTGCACCTGATAATCGGCATCAGCGGGAATATAGAGAATACTTTTTGGCTTGACCGAAACTTGCTTGCCGTTGATCACAAAATCGCCCGTTCCGTCTATTTTGTAAGAAATCGCACCAAAGGGACGCTTCTTTACATTGAAAAATCCCGCTCGCTGCCCAAGGCGGCTGACTGACAGCACGTTGAACGAAAGCCCGTCAAAATTGTAAAGCATTTTCTCACCCCCTTTTTTTATTCTAACACACTATGATTAAAAAGTCCACCCTTGTGAACAAAAAATAGGTTAAAAATATGCTTTTTACTACTTATAATAAGGGGTAATGGGGCGTTCTTTGCTTCAAATTAACCTTTCGGGAGTTTTTTATGGTCTTCAACCCTCAAAGCTTAAAGAAAACAGGCGGCACCTTTGTGCTTCCCGCAGCCGCAACGGCAACGGCAAACCCGTGCCTTGAAAAAGAGATCTTAAAAGAATTCTGGCACAATTTTTCCTTTCGGTCTTCCACACTTCAACTCACCCCTACCGACGCATTCGTTCTTATGATCGGCGATGCCGAGCAGCTCTCTCTTGACGGACACGCATACAGCATCAACGTGACGCCAAGCGGCGCTTGCATTTGCGCCCAAAGCGAGCAGGATCTGCTGCACGGCTACATGACGCTGCTGGATCAGATCAAGCTCGTTGAGTGCGACGGCACTTCCGTGGCGTGCATTGATTGCTGCGAGTTGCGGGAAAGCGCACTGATCGCAAACAGAATGGTGCATTTCTGCATCTTCCCCGAAACCGAGATCTGGGAGGTGGAGCGCTTTGTGCGCCTGTGCGGTGCCCTCAAATACACGCACGTCGTACTGGAATTTTGGGGCATGCTGCAATATGACTGCATGAAGGAGCTTGCTTGGAGCCACGCCTTCACCAAGGAGCAGATCAAGCCCATTGTGAAGCAAGCTAACGACCTTGGCATTGAGATCGTGCCGATGTTCAATCACTGGGGCCACGCCTCGGCAAGCCGCGTGGGCTTTGGAAAGCACGTCGTCCTTGATCAGGATCCCCGACTTCAAACCTATTTCAGTGAGGACGGCTGGTGCTGGGACATCAAAAAGCCCAAGGTTCGGGCGTTGCTTCGCAGCATCCGAGAAGAATTGTGCGAGCTGTGCGGCAGCGGTCAATACTTCCACGTCGGCTGCGACGAGGCGTATGGCTTTGATTTCTCGAAGGAAAGCATGGATCTCATCTGCGATTTCCTCAGCGAGAT
>JAGAMJ010000110.1 GCA_017624795.1 Clostridia bacterium | reverse complement strand
CGTGTGAAAAAGTGCTTGGTCTATGGCAGTGGTGGCTATCGTAACGCGGTCGAGAGCGCGATGGAAAGGGGAGAGATCAAGTGAGCATTGAAGAATCGGTGCTGAAAAACGACGAGCGAATCCTGTTCCGTTTGCGTGCGCTTTACCGCGCGCACGGATATACGCAATATAAAATGAGCAAGTTTGAGGAATACGATCTCTACGCCCGTAACAAGGACTTCCTCGTTTCGGATAACGTGATCACCTTTACCGATACCAACGGTAAGCTCATGGCACTCAAACCCGACGTGACGCTGTCTATCATCAAAAACAGCAAGGACGGGGCGGGCGTGCGGAAGGTCTATTACAGCGAGAACGTCTATCGCGTTTCGGGTACCAGCCGCGCTTACCGCGAGATCATGCAAACGGGGCTGGAATGTGTCGGTGAGATCGACGATTACGCCATTACCGAGGTGCTGATGCTGGCGGCAAGCAGTCTTGCGCGCATTTCCCCCGATTACGTGCTGGATATCTCTCACCTTGATATCGTGTCTGCCGTCATCGACGATCTGAACGTGGACGGCGAAGCGCGCAAGGCGCTGCTTGCGGCAGTGGGTGAAAAGAATTTGCACGAAATTGCGGAGCTTGCCCAAAAAGCGGGAGCACCTGCCGAAAAAACAGAGGTGCTGCGCCGCCTTGTGATGCTGCAAGGCGCTCCAAGCACTGTTATACCGACGCTGCAAAAGCTGCTGCAAGGCAAACGGGCGCTTGACGCGGTCAATCGCCTTTCCCGTATCGTCACGGCGCTTTGCAAGAGCGGCTGCGGCGAAAAGCTGCGCATCGACTTTTCGGTGATCAATGATATGAGCTATTATAACGGGATCGTGTTCAAGGGCTTTGTCAACGGCGTTCCTACGGGCGTGCTTTCGGGCGGTCAGTATGACCGTCTGATGCGTAAAATGGGAAAAAAGTCGGATGCCATCGGCTTTGCCGTTTACCTCGATCAGTTGGAGCGTTTGTATGAGGACGGCGCGAAATTTGACGTGGACGCGGTGCTGCTTTACGACAAGGATACCGATCTTGATACGTTGATGCAAACGGTCGAAGGGCTGACCGCGACGGGGGAAAGCGTGACGGCGCAACGGGCGATCCCCGAAAAAATGAGATATAAAAGACTGTTGCGTTTGACGGAAAGTGGGGTGAAGGTCCTTGAAGAAAATGCTTAACGTCGCACTGCCCAAGGGGCGTCTTGGCGAAAAGGTATACGCCATGTTTGAGGCGGCTGGGTTTGAATGTCCCTCTATCAAGGAAAACAACCGCAAATTGATTTTTGAAAACGAGGAGGCAGGCGTCCGCTATTTCTGGGTAAAGCCCTCCGACGTTGCCATTTATGTCGAGCGCGGCGCCGCCGATATCGGCGTTGCGGGCAAGGACATTTTATTGGAATATGAGCCCGATGTTTATGAGCTTTTCGATCTTGACATCGGTAAATGCCGCATGGCGGTTGCGGCAAAGAAGGATTTTCGCGACGATCCGCAAAAAACGCTGCGTGTTGCCACTAAATTCTCTAATATCGCAAGAAATTATTACGCCTCACTCGGGCGTGACATTGATATTATCCACTTGAACGGTTCGATCGAGATCGCGCCGATCCTGGGACTTTCCGACGTGATCGTAGACATTGTTGAAACGGGCACGACCTTGAAGGAAAACGATCTTGCCGTGCAGGAAACCATCGTGCCGATCAGCGCAAGACTGATCGCCAACAAAACAAGCTATAAGTTCAAAAGTGAACCCATTGAAGCCATTTTGCGAAGTCTATCCAATATGGCAAAGGAGCAGAAATGATTAAAATTCTCAAATACGGTCAGGTGAAAAACAGCGAGATTTTCAGCCGTGTCGTCCCCACTGTCAACGTGGAGGAGATCGTTGCCGACATCATCGCGAACGTGCGCACAAGCGGCGATAAGGCGCTGTTTGAATACTGCGAAAAATTTGACAAGGTGAAGCTCGATCGCTTAGCGGTCAGCGAAGCCGAGATCGATGCGGCAGTTGCCGCAGTACCCGCGGACTTTTTGCGTATTTTGCGCGAGGCGGCAGCAAATATCCGTCATTTCCATGAAAAGCAGAAGCGCAACGGCTTTATGATCAATGATCGCAGCGGCATTGTGATGGGGCAAAAAGTCACGCCCGTTGACCGTGCGGGACTTTACGTTCCCGGCGGCACGGCGGCGTATCCTTCCACCGTTTTGATGGACGCGATCCCCGCAAAGATCGCGGGCGTTGAGCAGGTCGTGATGGTCACACCCCCCGGCAAGGACGGCAAGATCCCCGACGTCATTTTGGCGGCGGCGCGGATCGCGGGCGTTGACCGCATCTTCAAGCTTGGCGGCGCACAGGCCGTAGCAGCCCTTGCCTACGGCACCGAAAGCGTGCCCAAGGTCGATAAGATCGTCGGCCCCGGCAACGCCTTCGTGGCAGAGGCAAAAAAGCAGGTTTTCGGTACCGTTTCCATCGATATGATCGCAGGACCCAGCGAGATCCTTGTGCTTGCGGACGCGACGGCAGACCCCCGTCACGTGGCGGCAGACCTTCTTTCCCAAGCCGAGCACGATAAGCTCGCAAGTGCGGTTTTGGTGACCGATTCCGAATCGCTTGCAACCGCTGTCCAAGCCGAGATCGAGCGTCAGCTCCCCCTGCTTTCGCGCGAGGAGATCGCCCGCACGTCGATTGATAATAACGGCAAGATCATCGTGGCGCCCGACCTCTCGAAGGGCATTGAGATCTCCAACGAGATCGCGCCCGAGCATTTGGAGCTTTGCGTTGATAACCCCTTCGATTATCTGGATCAGATCCGCCACGCGGGTTCGATCTTTATGGGTAAGAATTGCCCCGAGGCACTCGGCGACTATATGGCAGGCCCCAATCACACGCTGCCTACGGGCGGCACGGCGAAGTTTTCAAGCCCCTTGTCGGTAGATGATTTCGTCAAAAAGACACAGTACACCTACTTCACCCGTGACGCGCTTGCGAAGATCGCCGACGATGTGTCGTATTTTGCAACCAAAGAGGGATTGACGGCTCACGCCAAGAGTGCAACCGTGCGCTTTGAGGAGGAAAAATGAGCAGATTTTTCAGTGAAAGGTTCGCCGAGCTTACGCCCTATACTCCGGGCGAGCAGCCCCGTGAGCGTCGCTATGTGAAGCTCAATACCAACGAATCTCCCTTTCCGCCGTCGCCCCGTGCGATCGCTGCGGCGGCAAAGGCGGCAGAGAGCTTGCAGCTCTACTGTGATCCAAGCGCAAAACTGCTTTCTGAAAAAGTGGCAGGGCGGTATGGGATCTCGCCCGATGAGGTGATCCTCACCAACGGCTCGGACGAGGTGCTCAACTTTGCTTTTATGGCGTATTGTGATATGGCTCACCCGGCGGCATTCCCCGATATCACCTACGGCTTTTATAAGGTGTTTGCGGCGTTGCACAATATCCCCTATGAGCAGATCCCGCTTTGCGATGACCTTTCGATCTGTGTCGAGGATTATATCGGCATCAACAAGACGATCTTTATCGCCAACCCCAATGCCCCGACGGGTAAAATCTTACCTCCTTCCGAGATCGAAAGGATCCTTGTGAGCAACCCCGATAACGTAGTGGTCGTCGACGAGGCGTATATTGACTTTGGCGGCGAGAGCTGTGTGCCGCTTGTTCATAAGTATGAAAATCTGCTTGTGACGCAGACCTTTTCCAAATCCCGTTCCATGGCAGGCGCTCGCCTTGGCTTTGGCATCGGATGCAAAAAGCTGATCGCCGATCTGCACACCATCCGCTTTTCAACCAACCCCTATAACGTCAACAGCATGACGATGGCTGCGGGGCTTGGCGTGATGGAGGACGAGGCATATACGCAGAAAAACTGCCAAACGGTATGCGAAAACCGTCATTTTTTGATGCAGGAACTGCAAAAAATGGGCTTTGATATGACCGACTCGGTGGCAAATTTCGTGTTCGCAAAGCACGAGAGGATCGAGGGTGGTGTGCTGTATGCAAAGCTCAAAGAAAAAGGGATTCTTGTCCGCCACTTTGATCAGCCGCGCATTAAGGATTATAACCGTATTACCGTGGGCGCGCGTGAGGAGATAGACGCCTTGCTTTGTGCCACACAAGAAATATTGGAGGAAATGAAATGAGAACAGCAGAGATCGTACGTGATACCGCCGAAACAAGGATCGTGTTAAAGCTGGATCTTGACGGCAAGGGACACGCAAACATTGATACGGGTTGCGGATTTCTTGACCATATGCTGACCTTGCTTGCAGGTCACGCAAGATTTGATCTAACGGTTTGCTGTAAGGGCGACACCAACGTGGACGATCACCACACCGTTGAGGATGTGGGCATCGCTCTCGGTCAGGCGGTGGCAGCTGCCATTGGCGATAAGAAGGGGCTTACCCGTTACGGCAGTATGATACTGCCGATGGACGAGGCGCTTGTTCTGTGCGCGCTTGATCTTTCGGGCAGATGCGGATATTACGGCGAATTGGAGATCCCCACCGAAAAGGTCGGTACGTTTGATACCGAGCTTGTTGACGAATTTTTCTTTGCTTTCTCGCGCAACGCCGCCGCAACCTTGCACTTTGTACAGTTCGCCGGTAACAACTCCCATCACATCATCGAGGGGGCGTTCAAGGCGTTTGCCAGAGCGTTGAAGGAAGCAGTCAAGATCGATCCCGAATGCGCCGACGAGGTCCCTTCCACGAAAGGAGTTCTTTGATGGTCGCCATTGTGGATTATGGCGTGGGAAATCTGTTCTCACTACGCTCTTCCTTTTTGTCCGTCGGGGCTGAAACGGTCGTGACCTCCGATCCTGCGGTGCTGCGTGAGGCAGACCGCATCGTACTGCCCGGCGTCGGCGCCTTTGGCGATGCAGCAAAGAAGCTGCGCGATTCGGGGCTTGCCGAGGTCGTGGTTGAACAAGTCCGTAAGGGCAAGCCCTTACTCGGCATCTGCCTTGGTATGCAGCTTTTGTTTGACAAAAGCTTTGAATATGGCGAACACGAAGGGCTGGGGCTCATCAAGGGTGAGATCCGTCCGATCGCTGAGGTAATCTCAAAAGATCTCAAAATTCCTCACATTGGCTGGAACGCGCTGCATTTCAACGGCAAAAAAAGCCCCTTGTTCCGTTATATAAATGAGGGCGATTTCGTCTATTTTGTCCACTCTTTTTATGGGGCGAGGTGTGAGGAGTCGGTTATCGCGACCGCCGAATACGGTGCGGAGCTGACTGCCGCCGTGGCGCACGAAAACGTCTTTGGCTGTCAATTCCATCCCGAAAAAAGCGGCGAGATCGGTATGAGGATTTTGCGCGCGTTTTGCGAAAAGGAGGCATAACGGTGTTTATTTTTCCTGCAATTGACCTCTTTGAGGGCAAAGCGGTGCGCCTGTTTAAGGGCGACTATGCGCAAATGACGGTTTATAATGAGGATCCCGTCAGCGTGGCAAAGGATTTTGCGGCGGCGGGAGCTACCCATCTTCACGTTGTGGATCTGGAAGGTGCGCGCAGCGGCGAAACCCCAAATCTTGATACCGTTGCGGCACTTGCGGCAAGCTCTGGGCTGTTCACCGAGGTGGGCGGCGGCATTCGTAGCATGGAGGTCGTCGAGCGCTATCTCGGTGCAGGCGTGCATCGTGTGATCCTCGGTACTGCCGCTGTGAACGATGAAGCGTTTTTGAAAGAAGCACTCGCGCGCTACGGTGATAGGATCGCCGTCGGCGTTGACATCAAGGATGGCTTTGTTGCCATCAAGGGCTGGACCGAGAAATCATCGCTTGACGCGCTTGCGTTTTGCGAGAAAATGGAAAAAATGGGCGTTAAAACCATCATTTGCACCGATATTTCCAAGGACGGCGCGATGAAGGGTGCCAATCACGAGCTTTACCGCACGCTCTCGCAGCGCTTCGGCGTTCAGATCATCGCATCGGGCGGTGTTTCGAGCATGGAGGACGTGAAAAAGCTTGCCGCGCTGGGTATTTACGGCGCCATCATTGGCAAAGCGTATTACACGGGCGCCATTTCCTTAAAAGAAGCGATCGAGGTGGCGAAATGATTACAAAACGCATTATTCCTTGCCTTGACGTGAAAAACGGACGCGTTGTCAAGGGCGTGAACTTTGAAGGGTTGAGTGATGTTTCCTCGCCCGT
>JAGAMJ010000109.1 GCA_017624795.1 Clostridia bacterium | reverse complement strand
TGCAGCGTGTCGGAAAGCGCCTTTGGCGTCATACCGCAAAGGAACAGGTCACCCTCGGCGCGCAGCATCGCGGCGGGGATCAGCAGCTCGTCGCCAAGGTCCTTGCCGCAAAGCTGCTTTGCAACGTCGTGCCCCGTCAGCAGCCCCGATACGGTGATCTCCTCGCCGAAAAAGTCGTTTTGGATCTCATGTACCGTGACCGACAGCCCCCCCACGCGGCGCGTGAGCGTGTCGGCAAGAGCTTGCAGCGTGGGGGCGGCGGCTTTGCCCGTCGCGATGGAAACGCGGCGGCTTTCAATCCCGTTTGCAGGGATATAGTCGTCAAGGTATTCCAGCTCCCGCCCGAATTCCGCCATCAGCGAGCGCAGCAGCCCGACGCCGTTTTCGATCTGTTCGTAGTCGCCGTAATAGCCCTCGTCGGGCAAAGGCAGCTCGCCTTTGAGGTAAAATTCGTCAGCGCAGCAGAAGATGCGGCTGCCAAGCGTGTGTTCACATTCGTCGCCAAAGGCGTTCACCGCCCCGATCACGGTGCGACATTCCTCGCGGGTGAAGGGGGTGAGGGGGAATAACCCGTCACGAAAGCGCGTCAGCCCCGCGGGCACGATCGACACGCTGCTCATCGCAGGGTGCAGCTTTGCAAGGTCCCGCATCGAGCGCAGCAGCGCCTCGCCGTCGTTGATGCCGCGGCACAGCACGATCTGTCCGCAAAGGCGAATGCCTGCCTTTGCCATTTTGTCAAGGTAGGCAAGCACCTCACCCGCGCGCTTGTTTTTCATCATTTCACAGCGGAGCTGTGGGTCTGTTGTGTGGATCGACACGTTTACGGGCGAAATGTGCATTTTGATGATGCGGTCGATATCACTTTCGCGCATATTGGTCAGGGTGATATAGTTGCCGTGCAGAAAGGAAAGACGGGAATCGTCGTCCTTGAAATAAAGCGAGGGGCGCAGCCCTTTGGGAAGCTGGTCGATGAAGCAGAAGATGCAGCGATTGGCGCAGCACTGCTTTTTGTCCATCAGCGGCGTTTCAAATTCAAGCCCCACATCGTCGTAAACACCCTTGTGAAGCGTGACGGTATAGGGCTTGCCCTCTCGCGAGAGGGAAAGGGTGACGGTGGGCTCCGCCAAATAGAAGCGATAATCCAGCACGTCGGCGATCGCGTTTTCGTTGATGGCAAGCAGCGTATCGCCCGCCCGCACACCTGCCCTCTCGGCACGGCTGCCCTGTGTGACCTCGGTAATACGGACCACAAGCGTCCCCCCTTTCATTATATCGTAAATTATAGTATAACATAAATTTCTCTGCTTGTCAAAGGATAATACAAAACTTTGGCGTCGGGGCGTTGAATTGACAAACCGCCGATCATATGGTATAATCAAAGCGTATCTTAAAAAAGGGAAAGAGATGCTTTTATGAAACGACTGGGTGTTTTATACGCTTGTGATGAAAATTACGCACCGTGGGCGGGGATCTCGATGTATTCCTTGTTTGAAAACAACAAGGATATCGACGCGCTGACGGTCTATTGTGTGACCGATCGTGTCAGCGACGCGTCGCGCGAAAAATTGGCAGACCAAGCCGCACGGTACAAAAGAGAATTGATCTTTGTCGATGCCACCGAGATCGTCGAGCAGATCAAGGCGCTGAATATCCCCTCCTACCGCGGCTCTTACACCACTAATTTCCGCCTGTTTTTTCACACCTTCGTGCGCGAGGATATCGAGCGGCTGCTGTACGTCGATTGCGATACGGTGGTGACGGGCTCGCTTGCCCCGTTGCAGACCTTGGATATGGGCGACAAGGTCGTTGGCGTTGTGCGCGACTCCCTGACGGTGCAGTATAAGACCTTGCTTGGATTTTCGCCCGACGAGCCCTATTTTAACGCGGGAATTTTGCTTATCGACGTGCCGAAGTGGAAGGAGCAACAGATCACGCAAAAAACGCTGGACCACATTCAAAACGTGCGCGCGCGGTACTGCAATCCCGATCAGGATCTGCTCAATCTGGTCTTAAAGGACCATATCTATCTGCTCTCGCCCGCATACAATTTGCAGCCCCACCACCTTGCTTTTTCCGATAAGACCTTTTTCGCGGTCTACAAGCCCACCGTGTACTACACGCACGAGGAGCTGGAGGTCGCAAGGAAAAGCCCCGTGATCTATCACGCCTACCGTTTTTTGGGCGATTTCCCGTGGCACAAGGGCAACAAGCACCCCGCAAATGCGCTGTTTGATAAATATACCGAGGGCTCGCCTTGGCGCGGTCTTGTGAAAAAGCCGTCGGCAGGGGGGCTGATCTTCAAGCTGGAAAAGCTGCTGTACGTCCTGCTGCCGCGACGCTTGTTCCTTTCGATCTTCCGCCGCATCTCGCTGCGCGGCTTCAACAAAAGAAATCAGCTGCTGCAACAGGGAAAGGAAGCATAAAAAGCACCCCGTTGGTCACTTTTTTGACCAACGGGGTATATTTTGTATGATAGAGCATCGCTTGTCGGCTTTTTTCGATCAAACGCCCGAATAAGCGGAAAAGCCGCCGTCCACGGGGATCACCACGCCCGTCACGAACCCGGAGGCGCGGGCATCGGTCAGGAAATTCAGCGCGCCAAGCAGCTCGCAGGGCTCACCAAAGCGCTTCATGGGCGTTGCGGCAAGGATCTTGTTGCTGCGCGCGGTGGGGGTGCCGTCGTCGTTGAACAGCAGCGCGCGGTTCTGGTTGGTGGCAAAAAAGCCGGGGGCGATGGCGTTCACGCGGATCCCTGCGGGGGCAAAGTGGACCGCAAGCCATTGTGTGAAGTTGGAAATGCCCGCTTTCGCTGCCGAATACGCGGGGATCTTCGTCAAGGGGGTAAAGGCGTTCATCGAGGAAACGTTCAGGATCGAGCAGCCCTCGCGGCCGATCATATCCGAGGCAAAGACCTGGGTGGGCAGGAGCGTGCCCATAATGTTGAGGTTGAACACAAATTCAAAGCCCGATTTATCAAGGTTGAAGAAGGTGGTGATGTCGTCACGCAGCTCGTCGCCTGCCTCGTAGGTTTCGTGCGCGGTGGTTGCACGGGGGTTGTTGCCGCCCGCGCCGTTGATCAGCACCGAGCAAGGGCCGAGATCGGCAAGAATGCTTTGATGGACTGCCTCCAATGCGGCCTTGTCCAGCACGTTGGCTGCATACGCCTTGGCGCAGCCGCCCTCGGTGTTGATCTGATCGGCAACCGTCGCGGCTGCCTGTACGTTCAGGTCCAGCAGAGCCACAGCCATGCCCGCCTTCGCCATTTCTGCGGCAAAGGCAGAGCAAAGCACGCCGCCCGCGCCCGTGATCACACAAACTTTTTTCATTTCATTCTATCCTTTCGTATTTTTTGGATATGCCTACACCTTCATTATACAACTTTTCTAAAACAATGAGTTTGCAAATATTCCGTTTTATATTGCAAATATCTTCAAAAAGTGTTATAATAGAAGTGTTTTAGGGAAGGGGGTCGAAAAATGAAGATCTTTTCCTGTAAATACAAGGGGTGTCTGGTGCATCATTCGATCGATCAGCACCCAAATGAGCAGAAATTTGAGCTGCACGCGCACTCGTACTGTGAGGTGTTTTATTTCATCAGCGGTGCGGGGTATTATACGGTCGAGGGGCGCAACTATCCCCTCACTCCCGGCTGTGTGCTGCTGATGCGCGACGGCGAGATCCATAAGATCCATCTGGATCCCGACCGCCCCTACGAGCGGATCGCCATTCATTTCCGTTTAGATGACGTTTTGGGGCAGGGCGGGGCGTTTGCGCCGCTGCGCTCGCTGATTTTAGATCGCTCGCCCGGCTGCGGCAATCTGTTTTTGGCAAACAGCAAGGAAAGCGAGATGTTTTTGAACGCTTGCTTTTCTCGTGTGTGCCGCTCGACGCGATCAAATGAGGAGCTCGGTATGCAGCTGACCGCGACGCTGCCTATGATCCTCTCGGAGCTGTACGCCATCAGAGAAAGCTCGTCGAGTCAGGAGCTGCTCACAAGGCGCGAGGGGGATCCCGTGCTTACCGAGGTGATCGACTACATCAATCACAACCTGACCGCGATCGGGTCGCTTTCGGAGCTGCAACAACGCTTCTTTTTCAGTAAATCGACGCTCAACCGTATGTTTTTGGAGTCCACCGGCTCCACCGTGTGGGAATACGTGATCATCAAGCGCCTGCACGCCGCGCGCCGTATGCTGATCGACGGCAAAAGCGCCGCGTCGGCAGCGAGCGCGTGCGGCTTTGGCGATTATTCGGCGTTTTACAGGCAGTACAGACGCATCTTTGGCGAGAGTCCGTGCAGAGAGCGAAAATCCTCAAAAAAGGAATAGGATCGCGGGACAAAGCCGATAAATAGCATTACAACGTAGAAAAGAGGGAACAGTATGGGATATAAGACAGAGTTGCACTGCCATAGCGGTGTGGTCAGCGCTTGCGGACGTCTTTCGCCCGAGCGCATCGTGGAGCGATATGTAGAGCAAGGGTATACAACACTTGTCATCACCGATCATATGAACCGCGCGACCTTTGGAATGGGGAACTACGCCGGCAAGGACGATTGGGACAAAAAGGTCGATTTTTTCATGAGCTCTTACAATATGCTGCAAAAGGTGGCGGCGGGAAGATTGAATATTCTGCTCGGCATGGAAGCGCGTCTTGATAAGCACGACGCCACAGATTACCTGGTGTACGGCGTGACCGAGGACTTTTTGCGCGCCAACACGGGGCTGCTTTCTTACCATTTGAAGGATTTTTCAAAAGCCGTTCGCGGCGCGGGAATGCTGCTGGTGCAGGCACACCCCTTCCGTGACAATATTGTGGTCACGCCGCCGAGATATTTGGACGGAGTTGAGGTCTACAACGGGCACGAGAGGCAGACCTCTGTTTTTCGTAACGAGATGGCGGCATTGTGGGCAAAGCATTATGATCTGATCCCGACGTCCGGGTCCGACCTGCACGAGGAATGTATGACGATCACGGGCGGCATTGAAACCGACGAGCCGATCACAACAAACGAGCAGCTGCTTTCCGTTTTGCGCAGCCGCAGCTACAATATTTTACGAAACGAAGCGCTCTTTGATCCCGACAAAAAGTGAGCTTTTGTCGCAAAAAAACGCACACGTATGCAAAAAACGCCCTCTCCGCCGTTGGCGGAGAGGGCGTTTTGCTTATCTTTTCTTATATTTGACAGGATACGATGCGGTAGCTATCGCCCGAAGCGGCGGGGGCGACCGTGCAGGAGATCACGCCCGTTTGTGTGATGCCGCAAATGCCGAAGATGCTTTCGTTGCTTGCAATATCCAAAAAGCCGACCAGGCGATCCTCGCCTGTGGTCAGGTTGTGCGCGCGCAGCGTGTTGTTGGTGTTATAGATCAGCTCCCCGTTGTATAAGGCAAGCCCCGCGAAGCAATCCACGTAATAGCTGTGCTCGCCCTCTCGCCAAACGCCGTTCACCGCGAACAGCTTGGAAAGGGCGGTGGGGTCGCTGCCGCTATAAACCGCGCCAAGCGTGGATCGACTGTTTTCGGGATTTTCGGACACCACGCAATAATAGGTGCCGTTCAGGGACACCATCGGCGTGTGTGCGCCGCGCCAGATGGCATCGTCGTATTTGACGTTGGTCGCCGATTGCGTTGCTGCCCAATCGCAGTGCCAATCGGGCTCCTCGGCGCTCTCGTCGACGTGCTCGGCGTCAATGGCGATCAGCCCCGCGTCGCTTTGCAGAAAATAGTCGTAGGAGGTATAGGAGGGGTAGGACACGGCGTCGTCCCACGTGATATCCACGTGATACCAATCGCCGTCCAGCTTGACCAGATTCCACGCGTGGTTCATGCGGCTGCTGGTGACGGGGAGCGATTCGATGCCGATCTCCTCGGTCACGGCGATCAGCGCCAGCATATACGCCTGGCACACACCCGTTTTTTGCTTGAAGAAGGTGTAGGCGTCGCGTATGGTGTAGGTGTTATCGTAGGAATAATTCTGCACAAAATGGTCGTGCAAAAACAGCAGCTTTTCAAAATCGCTGCCGCCCTGCGGGATCTGTGCCACAATGGCGGCGATCATCGCCTTGTATTCGGTCATCAGGACCTGTGTTTCGGCTGCATCGTACAGATAAGAGGGTCTTAACTCCGTGATATAGCCGGAGTTGGTCTGGTAGGAAAAGTTCTTGTCGACGTAAAAAATTTCGGGGTGGGTGAAGCGGATCTCGGAAATGACGGCTTGCAGATCGGTTTCCCTCAAATGAAAGGTGGAAAGGTCGATCGCTTCGGCGTGTGTAGCAAGCGCGTTGCAGATCGCCGCTTCCAGCGCCGGATCCAGCTCCTCGGCAAGGGTGTATTCGGGGAACTGCGCCCCGTTATCGGTGGGGCGGTGCTGCGTAGAGCCGACCTCGCCCGTGATCTCGGAAAGCGTGTTCAGCCGCCCCACGGTATCACGGACAAATGCCGTAATATTGGAAAGATCGGGGAAGGCGTCATTTTTCCAAAGCGTCATCGTAAACAGCATCGCGCACAGCACGAATACGGAAAACACGCGTAAAAAAGCTTTCATTTGGCAAAGCCCCCTTTCTTCAAAATTGCCGTGTGGCGCCGCGGATCACTGTGAATTCATTTTCAGATAGGCGTTGATGAAGCCGTCGATGTCGCCGTCCATCACCGCGCTGATATTGCCGTTTTCAAACCCCGTTCGGGTATCTTTTGCCAAGGTGTAGGGCATAAACACGTAGGAACGGATCTGCGAGCCCCACTCGATATTGACCTTGTTGCCCTGAATTTCTTCAATGGTGTCCAAACGCTCGCGCAGCTTGATCTCCATGAGCTTTGCTTTCAGCATTTTCATCGCGGTTTCCTTGTTTTGCAGCTGAGAGCGCTCGGTCTGACAGCCCACCACGATGCCCGTGGGCTTGTGCAGGATGCGGATCGCGGAGTCGGTCTTGTTGATGTGCTGACCGCCCGCACCGCTGG
>JAGAMJ010000108.1 GCA_017624795.1 Clostridia bacterium | reverse complement strand
TCGCCGTATGTATAAAGCGTATCGGCATCTCTTGTGCAAAGGGTGTAATGTCCGCCCGCATCAACGATCATCTGCACCAGGTACAGCATCTCGTTGAAATGGTAGCGTTGATAATTCAAGCTCACCGTGACGGTATGCCCCGACAGCAGCGGCGGCTTGCGGACCTTGTTGCGCGGCTTGACGTTTTCCAGGAACTTCACGAACAGCTCCGCGTTGTGCGAGCCGTGCTCCATGCTGTTCTCGCTCGCGTCAGGGGCTGCGTCCTCTTCCTTCTTTTTGCCCTTCTTGCTGCGGTGGCGCTTTTTCTTTTTCTCGCTCTCGGGCTTCTTCCAAGCGTAGTCGATGATGCCGTCGTGCGTTTCGCCCCCGCAATCGGGATACATTTCGATCAGCCCCGGCAGATCGGTGTTGTGGAAGGCGGCGATCGCCTTCATGATGCGCATGGTGTTGTAGGCGTCCTCGTCACTGCGGTGCATATTTTCGGGCTCCTCACCGTACCAGGAAAGCACCGAATCCTCCAAATTCTTTGCGGTGTTATTGACGGGCTGACGGGCGTAAAGCTGCTGCACGTCAAAGAACCGATACGAGAAAAGCGGCAGCTTGTAGCGCTTGCAATCGTCGTGCAGGAAATGCACGTCGTTGGTCACGGCGTAACCGATCACAACGGTTTCGGGATCCTCAAACATTTCCTTGAAGCGATCGTAAAAATCGGGGAACGGGGGCTGATCCTTGAAGATCTCACGGGGATACGCCATCATCTTTTTTGCCACGTACCAATCAAAGCGGTCCTTCGGGTTGATCAGCACGTCCTCTTTTTCGTGCAGGATATTGAACTTCTCATCGGTGATGAGGTATCCAAGACTGAAAATTTTGGCGCAGTTGTTATAACAGTTCGCACATTCAATATCAAAAAATAAATACTTCATTTCAGGTAACGTATTTCATCCAATCTATATTTATTAATAAATCTAACATATTATATTATACCTGTTTTCACTGTGCTTGTCAAGGGAATTGACACAGGAAGCCTGTCTTTTTCGCCCGGTAAAAAGCCCTTGCTTTTTTTGCGCCGTGCTGGTATAATAAAAGCATCAACAACGTATGAAATTTGATCTTGTGAAAAGGGTGTATTATGCTAAAAAAGGTTCGCGTTCAGATCATCACCGACCGCTATGAGGTCAAGGGATCGCTATATAACAACGTCATGGACGACGTGCCGCCCGATGCGCCCCCTCGGCTTCAAGGCGAGAACGAGCATATGGAAATGACCGTAGAGGCGCGCTATCACGACGACGGTACGCGCGTTTGCATCAGCTATAAGGAAAGCGAGATCAGCGGTATGGAGGGCTCGACAACTTCGGTTTCGTTTCAAAAAAACCAGCCCCAAACACTTTCGATGCTGCGGGACGGCACGGTGAAAACGGCTCTGCTTTTTGAGTAAGGCAAGCGCCATTTGTGCATCTATCAAACGCCCATTATGCCCTTTGAGGTCTGCGTTTACACAAGGGCGGTGCGCAACGCGATCGAGCGCGAGGGCGTGCTTGAAATGGACTACACCGTCGAGCTGCGCGGTGCACAGGCAGAGCGCACAAAATTTCTCATGCGCGTGCTGCCCTCGTTCGATCAGCCGAAGCGATCGGATTGAAAGCTTTTCTTAAAATACAAAAAGCCCTGCGCGGTTTCCGCCATTCGTGCGGTCACCTTGCGCGGGGCTTTTTTAATTCAGGATCAATTTTGCGATCTCGTCGGGAGTGCTGACCAACGTCGCTGCGCCGCACCCGCGCAAAAGTTCTGCCGAGCGAAAGCCCCAGGTCACAAAAATGCCGTCAAGTCCCGCGTTTTTTGCGGTCGCAACGTCAACGTCGGAGTCGCCGATATACACCGTTTCGGTCGCGGTACAGCCAAGCGATCGCATCACCGCAAAGACACTGTCGGGCGCGGGCTTTCTGGGAACGCCCTCTTTTTCCCCGACCGCCAGATCGAACAGTCCGTGAAAGTATCGGTCGGCAAGCTCCTTCACCGCAAAATCGGCTTTGTTGGAAACCACCGCCGTGAGAGCACCCGCGCGCCGCAGCTCCAAAAGCAGCTCGGCGATGCCCGTATAGGGCTTTGTTTTATCGGCACAATGCGCGGCATAATGGAGCTTGAAATCTTCAAATACGGCGTTCAGCTTTTCCCCTTCCGTGTTTGCGGGCACTGCCTTTTGGATCAGCGTAAAGATCCCATTTCCCACAAAAGAGCGCACCGCGTCAATGCTGTGCGTCGGGAAGCCGTGCTTTTGCAAAACGGAATTGACGGAATCGGTCAGATCCTGCAAGGTATTCAGGATCGTGCCGTCCAAATCGAACATGACAAGCCGATATTTCATTGGTTCTCCTTTCGCAAAAGCCCCAACACGGTATCAAAATTTTGCGGCAAGGGTGCCACAAAGTGCATTTCCTCGCCCGTGCGCGGGTGGATCAGCCGCAGCTCGCCCGCGTGCAGGCACTGACCGCAAAAATGCGTTTTGTGCTGTGCCTGAAAACGCGTGCCGTCGCCGCCGTAAACGGGATCGCCCAAAAGGGGGTGCCCCAGCGAGGCGAGATGCACGCGGATCTGATGCGTGCGCCCCGTTTCCAGACGGCACTCAACGTACGTGAAGCTCCCGAAGCGCTCCAATACGCGGTAGTGCGTGATCGCTTCTCTGCCCTCGCCCGCCTTTACGGTGATCGTCATTCGCTTGCGATCGACGGGGTGACGGGCGATCTTTTTGTTGACAGTTCCGGTATCCTCTTTGATATTTCCGATCGCGATCGCGTGATAAACGCGGCTGACGGTATGCGTTTTCAATTGCTCGGCAAGCGCGTTGTGCGAAGCGTCGTTCTTTGCCACCACCAAAAGCCCGCTGGTATCCTTATCGATGCGATGCACGATACCCGGACGCGCAACGCCCCCCACACCCGACAGTGAAGCCCCACAATGGTAAAGCAACGCGTTGACAAGCGTGCCGTTTGGGTTGCCCGCGGCGGGGTGAACGACCATACCCTGCGGTTTATTGATCACGATAATATCGGCGTCCTCATACACGATATCCAAGGGGATATTTTCGGGCTGTGCCTCGGCGGGAACGGGATCGGCGATCTCTACGGCGATCTGCTCGCCGCCTCGCAGACGGTAATTTTTCACGGCGCTGCCGCCCGTGACGCAGATAGCGCCTTCATCAAGCAGCCGCTCCACAGCAGAGCGCGTGAGCGCAAGCGCGTCGGCAAGAAAGCGATCCAGCCGTTCGCCGACGTGTGCGGTATCTACCGTGATCTCAAAGCATTCAGCCATTGTCCTGCTCCTCGCCGTTCTTTTGCGTTTTTCCGCTACCGTTACGGGACTTTTTGTATTCCCTGACCATTTCAAGAATGAGGTCGAGCGCAAAGAGTGCCGCACCGACGCAAACGGCGGCGTCGGCAACGTTGAACACCCACACCCAAAAATCGAACAGACAAAAATCAATAAAATCCACCACAAAGCCAAGCGAGATGCGGTCGATCATATTACCGATCCCCCCGCCGATGACAAGGGCAAGCGATATGCGCCCCAAGGTGGATCTCACGTAGCGGTACAGATAGAAGCCGACAAGCAAAATACCGACGACGGACAGCACCATAAACACCCAGCGGTGATCGGAAAGCAATCCAAACGCCATACCGCGATTTTCCACGTAGGTGAAATTCAGCACGCCCGGGATCAAGGTGATCTGCCCCTCATACAGAAAGTTCAGCACCAGCGCCTTGCTGATCTGATCCAGCGCGATCACGCCAAGGATCAGGGCGCCCACAAGTATCATCCACATGCTGCTCTCCTTTCAAAACAGATGATAAATGCCGCAAACGCCGCCCTTGGGCAGGCGCTTGCGGCATTGTATTATTTCTTGATCAGTCCAAGAACGCCGGCACAACGGGGGCAAAGGCACCCGTCCTCGCCATCGTCAATGCCCTTTGTCGTATAATTCCAGCAACGGTCGCACTTTTTGCCGTCAGCTGCCTCGACCACGACGCCAATGGGGCCCTCGTCAATGACGGTTCCCTCGGGGGCGGCTGCCTTGATCAGCTCAACCTGTGACACGATAAAGACGGTGGGCAGCTCCTCCTTGAATGTGTTCAGCAGCCCATACACGTTCTCGTCGGGCGCATAGACCGTGACCTTGGCGTCAAGCGATTTGCCGATGCGCTTTTCGGCGCGGGCAAGCTCAAGCGATTTCATCACAGACTCGCGCAGCGCGAACAACTCGTTATAGCGCGCCGTCACCTCGGGGAAGGTCAAGCTCTCATCGTATTTCGGAATATCATTGAGGAAGACGCTTTCCTTCACGTCCCCTGCCTTATGGGGCATCGCCTGCCAGATCTCCTCGGCGGTAAAGGACAGCATCGGTGCCATCATACGCGTCATCGCGCTGATGATATAGTACATCGCGGTCTGTGCGCTGCGGCGCGCCTTGGAAGCGGACGCTTCGGCATAGACGCGATCCTTGGTGATGTCGATATAGAGCTTGGACAGCTCAACGGTGCAGAAATTGCACAGCGCGTGATAGATGGTATGGAATTCATACTTCTCATATCCTTCCAGCGCCGTTTTCAAGAGATCGTTCATACCGGCAACGATCCATTTGTCGATCTCGTAGAGCTCGTCAAAGGGCAGTGCGTCGGTGTTGGGATCGAAATCATAAAGGTCGGCAAGCAGGAAGCGGGCGGTGTTGCGGATCTTGCGGTAAGCGTCAGAGAGCTGCTTGAAGATCGCATCCGACGCGCGCACGTCCACGTGGTAGTCGCTGGAAGCGACCCACAGACGAAGCAGGTCGGCACCGTACTTCTGGATCATATCCAAAGGATCCACACCGTTGCCGAGCGACTTGTGCATCGCACGGCCCTCGCCGTCCACGACCCAGCCGTGCGTGAGCACCGTCTTGAAGGGTGCTTCGGCTTTGCCCGTAGAGCCAACGGCGGTCAGCAGCGAGGACTGAAACCAACCACGGTACTGATCGGCGCCTTCGAGATAGACGTCGGCAGGCCACTCCTGCTCGTCCAGCACGCTGAAATGCGTGGAGCCCGAATCGAACCAACCGTCAAGAGTGTTTGTTTCCTTGGTGAAGGTCTTGCCGCCACAATGGGGGCAAGCATAGCCCGCAGGCAGAATATCTGCCGCTTCGAGTTCGTACCAAGCGTTAGATCCGCTTTTTGCAAAGAGCTTGGAAACGGCGTCAATGGTGGTATCATCGCAAACGGGCTTGCCGCAATCCTCGCAGTAGAAAACGGGGATCGGCAGACCCCAATGGCGCTGACGCGAAATGCACCAATCGGCGCGCTCACGCACCATCTGCACCATACGCTCGCCGCCCCACGCGGGCAGCCACTGCACCTTATCGCAAGCGGCAGCCGCCTCCTCCTTGAAGGCGTCGACCGAGCAGAACCACTGGGGCGTTGCGCGGAAGATGATGGGGGATTTGCAGCGCCAGCAGTGCGGATATTCGTGCTCGATATCCTCGCTTGCGAACAGCGCCCCACTCTCTTTGAGATCGGCAAGAATGGCAACGTTGCTTTCATCGTAGCGCATACCCGCAAACTTGCCCGCCTCGGCAGTCTGATAACCGCGGTCGTCCACGGGAACGAACACGTCGATGTTATAGCGGCGGCAGGTCTGGTAGTCGTCCGCGCCAAAGCCGGGCGCGGTATGCACACAGCCCGTACCGCTGTCCATGGTCACGTAATCAGCATTGACAACGGTGGAAAGACGGTCAAGGAAGGGGTGCTGCGCGCTCATATATTCAAGCTCCGCACCGCGGAAGGTGGCGATCACCCCGTACTCCGAAATACCGCCTGCCTGCATGGTCTTGTCCATCAGTGCCTTTGCAACGATGTAATTTTCATCACCCGCCTTGACAACGGCATATTCCTCAACGGGGTTGAGGGCGATGGCAATATTGCCGGGCAGCGTCCAGGTGGTCGTCGTCCAGATCACAAAATAGGTGTTGGCAAGATCACAGATGCCCGACAGCTTGCCCTTGTCGTCAGCCACGCGGAACTTGACGTAGATCGAGGTACAGGGATCGGTGCGATACTCGATCTCCGCCTCGGCAAGCGCCGTTTCGTCCTTGGGGCACCAATAAACGGGTTTGAGTCCCTTGTAGATATAGCCCTTGCGGTACATATCGCCGAACACGCGCACCTCGCGCGCCTCAAATTCGGGCGCCATGGTGGTGTAGGGGTGTTCCCAATCGCCCGAAACGCCAAGACGCTTGAACTGCTCCATCTGCGTGTCGACAAAATTCTGCGCGAATTGGTGGCAGGCGTTGCGGAATTCAGGGATAGACATCCGCTTGCGGTCGATCTTGTTCTTTTTAATGATTGCGCTTTCAATAGGCATGCCGTGGTTATCCCAGCCGGGGATATAAGGCACCTTGTAGCCCATCATATTGCGCGACTTGTTGATGAAATCCTTCAGGATCTTGTTCAGGGCGTGGCCCATGTGAATGTTCCCGTTAGAGAAGGGGGGGCCGTCGTGCAGCACGAAAAAGGGCTTGCCCTCTCCGTTTTTCTGCATCATACCGTAAAGATCGATCTCCTTCCAATATTCCATCATCTGCGGCTCGCGCTTGGGTAACTCCGCGCGCATCGCAAAGCTTGTGTTTGGAAGGTTAAGGGATGCACTGTAATCTTTTGCCATTTTTTTCAAAGCTCCTCTGTTTATATGTCACTAAAATAAAAAACAAATCAGGATTAGACGTAGCGATCCGCAAGCAGGCGATAGCGCCCCTTACGGGTCTTGTCCGAAAGCGATCGAACGATGAATTTTCCGCATCCGCGGATCACGATGACCGCGCCTGCCTCCACGGTGCGATCGACACGCGCCTCGGGCTCATAGTCGATCTCAACGCGTCCCTCTCGAAACAGCGCCTGTGCCTTTTCGCGCGAGAGATTTGCAAGTGCGGCGACCACGGCATCTGCACGGGGGGAAGCCACCGTATCGCCAACAGACTGAAATTGCCTGCCCCCGTCAAAATCGGCAGGAAGCGTTACGGTGGAAAGCCGCACGGCGTCGTTTGCCACGCGCGTGAGATGCTGTGTAAAAAAGTCTGCCATAACGCGATCGCAAAACAGGATCGCGCGATAGGGGGAAAGAACGCAAATGTCACCGATGCGGTCACGCTCCACACCCAGATGCAGCAGCGCGCCCAAAAAGTCGCGGTGTGAAAGCTCCCGATAACCGCTGCCCCGTATTTCAAGCGGGATCAGGCAGTCTGCAAGTGCCTCTTGCAGAGCATCGGCGCGATCTGCCTGTTCAAGCTCGGCAAAGTACGCAGGCATAAAAACCATGCGCCGCCGTTCCGCTGTTTCATACCCGCCAAGCAAGCACCACTCGTCGGCAGCGCCAGCCAGATGACGGGAAAGCTGCATCTGCTCTCGCGGTGTCAGAAAATCGGTGAACGTCGTGATCATCTGACGGCGCGTTCGATCCAGCAGCTCATCGGCTCTTGCAAACAGCAGCTCCAAGGACTCGGTCATCACGCCACCACGCCAAGCACCGTGCTGACCACGGACAGTAACAAATACGCCACGAAAAAGGAAATGTCGATCGGGATATTCTGAAACCAATTCATACGCTCGAACAGCGCACGTATGGGGGCAACGATCGACTCGGTCAGCATCGTTACAAACAGAACAAAGGGGTTATCCTCGCTGATGGGAAACCAGGAAAGAATGGCACGCAGCAGCATAGCGATCTCCAAGGTATACAGTATCGCTTGCGCGATGCCGATGATCAATGTTACAAACAGATCCATACCGATCTCCCCCTTTCGTTATGTAGCGACCGAGGCGACTCGCCTCAAAGGCGGTCGTCCTCCTGCTGCTCCTCGTCTGCGGCAAGCTCGCCTGGACGGGGCGAAAGCACCAAGGTGGTCTTGGTGACGCGACGCAGCTCTCCGCCAAGCACCTGCAAGGCACCAAGCAGAAAATCGATCAGACGCAGCGCGGCAGGGCGCTCCAGCTCCTCAATATTCATCACCACGGTATAGCCGTCGACCAGATATTCGGCGATCGTGGGACCGTCCTGATAGCCGTGTGGCTTCACGACCTTCAAGCGATTTGCAGAGCTTGCAGCCGTCGGCTTTCTTGGCGGCAGTGCGGGGGCCTCGTCTTCAAAATCGCCGACGATGCCATCCTCATCCTCCTCGGCACGGTAAAAGCCGTTGTCATAGGAATCGTCGTAGGAATCGTAGTCGTTCTTGGGTTTCTTAAAAAAGGGATTTCTCATTCGTTTTGCCATCCTTTCGTCTATGTTTGTTTATGATTGCACAAAAAGCCGCCTGCCAATGCGCACCATATCGGCGCCCGCCGCAATAGCAGGGATAAAGCTTTCGGACATACCCATTGAGTAAAGCGGCTCGCCCTCCAAGGCAAGCGTGTGCCAGAGCGTATCGCCGATGCGCTTTACCGAAGCGAAATATGCCTGATAGGCATCGTCGCTGTCAAAGCGCGGGCCCATCGTCATAAAGCCGCGCAGCTTGATATGGGGCATAGAGAGGATCTCGCGGCAAAGTGCCTCGGCGTCCTCGGGCAGAACGCCGCTTTTGGCTTCCTCCCTTGCGCCGTTGATCTCGACCAGCACGTCCATCACAAGTTCCTTTTGCGCGGCGCGCCGATCGATCTCGGCGGCAAGCTTTACACAGTCCACCGAATGGATCATGCACACCTTATCAATGATGTATTTGACCTTGTTGGTTTGCAGCGAGCCGATGAAATGCACCCGCGTTTGATGTGCCAAAAGCAGCTCCCAGCGGTCAAGCAGCTGCTGCACGCGGTTCTCACCCACGTCGCGAACGCCTCCCGATAAGAGAGCGCGCACCTCGTCGTCGGTGCCGTATTTGATCGCCGCCACCATCAGCGTTTTGTGAACGCGTCCCACCGCCGCTTCCTTTTCGGCGATCTCGGCTCGCACAAGCGAAAGATTTTGATCAATATAGTCAAAGCCGATCATCAGCACAACTCCTTCCCGTCGTAAACACTGCGCGCAGTGATCAGGATCATTTCCCCCTCGCGCAGATAGCCCTCCTCGTGACGGACAGCCACAATGCAGCTGCCGCCCTCTCGGCACACGACCTCCACACGTCTTTTGGCGGCAATACCGTTGCTTGCGATATAGACCGCGCCCTCGCCATTTTCTTGACAAAGCGCCGCTGACGGCACACGGATCCCACTGACGGTCAAGCGCTCGATCTCAACGGGCTGCCGACGGCAAAGGTCCATACCGACAGGACATTTTTCAGCATAAAAGATCAGCAGTGCCTCGTCCCCACTTTGGGAAGCGGCGACACGCGACAGGCACATCTGCGCCTCGCCCCCACGCGCCATACGCACGCGATAGGTGGCGTCGAGCGTGTAGCGTTGCGCCTGCTCGACCGAGGTCGGGACTGCGAGATAAAACGCACTGGCACTGACCAGCTTTCCAACCGCGTCATCGGCAAGCGCTTTGGAGGCAAGCAAGCGCTGCAAGCCCTCGGGTGTCAGATCCTGCACGGCGGCAGCACCGAACAGCGCCTCGTAGCCGTCGGTGTGATGGCTGAAATAATAGCCGCTCTCGGGCGAGAAAAAGGTCTGGGGCTCGTCAACGTAGCGCACCAGCTCCTGTACCTGGGCACGCAAGGTCGCGATGCGGACACGCACCGCCGCCTCGTTATCGCCAAAGGCGCTGCGCCGTTCCAGCGTGGTGGCAAGTCCGCTTGCGGCGTTCAGCCCCGCGCGCAGATCTCCCCCGCCGATGGCGCTCATCATATCCTCATAGGTTTCGGCATAGGTCAGCTGCCAAGCGACAACGTCCCTTTCCAATGCCTGCTCCAAGCGGGCGATCTCACTGTACAGTGCCGCCGCGGTCTGCCGCTTGTCCGCGCCCGTGTCGTCCACGTAAACGCTTGCAAGGGCATCGCCCGCCCTGACGGCGGTGCCGTCGGCGACCAGATACTCGATCGGGCCGTTATTGCTGCTGTGCAAGGTCGTTTCGTCACGGAACACATAGCCCGAAAACGAATCGGTCACGGTATAGGACGCGACCTTTGCCGCCTCGCGCCCGTATGCGACGGCGTTTCGCCGCACCTCAATACCCATAATGAAAGCCAAAAAAGAAAGCAAAAGAAGGACGCATATGAATTGGGCGACGTGATGCTTCACACGCTTGTCGGCGCTCTTGTTCATATCCGCCCTCCTTTTGCACGCATTTTATAATCTAATAATAAATTATTATATCATATTCCATGCATTTGAGAGCAATTCCAATGATTTATTTACAATTTCTTCACTTTTTCGCAGAGAAATCCCATCGTTCGCCTCAATCCACTGCACGTAGGGCTTTGCCATAAACCACGTCATCTGGCGCCTGGCGTACCGCCTTGTCGCGGTTTTCAGCTCCGCGATCGCATCGTTCAAGCTCTGCTCACCGCGCAGGTAGGGCAAAAGCTCCTTGTAGCCGATCGCGGCACTTGCCGTGCGTGACACCTCAAAAACGCCACGCTGCATCAGGTCGCGCGTTTCGGCTACAAGCCCTGCCTCTATCATTTGGTCAACGCGGCTCTCGATACGGCGATACAGCAGCTCACGGTCCGAGTAAGCAAGCCCCAGCACAACGGCGTCATAGCGCGACGGTTGCTGCAAGGAACGGCGATCCCACTCGGATTTGGGGACGCCTGTGGCGCGGTAGATCTCCAACGCCCGGATCACACGGCGTACATTATTTTGATGTACCGTATCGGCGCTTTCGGGATCAACTTCCCTTAACATAGCGTGCAAATGCTCCGCCCCATGTGCGTCAGCCAATGCGGCGAGCTCAGCGCGCAGCGCGGGATCGGCGCCCGGCGTTTCCGCCTCCTCACCGCGCAAAAATGCGTCTAAATATAGCCCCGTGCCGCCGCAAAGCACGGGCAGCTTGCCCCGCGACAGAATATCCGCCGTCGCGCGCTCGGCGGCGGCGACAAAATCCATCACGGAAAAATCCTGCTCGGGATCGGCAACGTCGATCAGGTGATGGGGGATCTCTGTCCTCTCGCTCGCGGTCGGCTTCGCGGTGCCAATATCCATACCGCGATAGATCTGCATTGAATCGCAGGAAACGATCTCGCCCCCAAGGCGCTTGCAAAGCGCCAAGGCAAGAGCGCTTTTACCGCTTGCCGTAGGACCTACGATCGCCAAAATTCTTGGTTTTTTACACACCGTTCTGCCTCCTTTCAAGCGTTTTCACAGCAAAAACAAATCTAACTCCTCAAACCGTTCAAGAAGGGCAAAACGCCCAGCATAGCACTGTGATCCGAAAAGATGAACCACAGCACCGCGGCCACCGCGGCAAGTATGATCACACTCACGATGAATTTTGCTATTTTTCCAAGCAGGCGCAGCACAAAATAGAGTGCCAGCACCGCGATCAAAAGTGTCAAAGCTGCGTATGCAATATCCGTAAATACTGTGATGGGTAACATAAAGCTCCTTTCCGATCCTTTGGTAAAGTATCCCCCAAAACGGGGTGAGTTATATCGTTTTGCCCACAAAGTCGGGCTCAAATGCTCCGCAAAATATAGAGTCACATCTGCTGATCAGCAGAGATTTTGCAAGAAAAGACAAAGATTTAACGCAGTGTTGCGAAATTTATACGATCAGCATCGCGTCGCCGAAGGAAAAGAAACGGTATTCTTTTTCGACTGCCGTTTTGTAGGCGTTCAGCATCGCATCACGGTCATAAAAAGCGGACACCAGCATCAGCAGTGTGCTTTCGGGCAGGTGAAAGTTGGTGATCAGGGCATCGACCGCCTTAAAGCGGTATCCGGGATAGATAAAAATGCCCGTATCCCCCGAAACGGGGTGGATCTTCCCCTGCTCGTCCGCTACACTTTCAAGCGTGCGGCACGAGGTCGTGCCCACCGCCACGATGCGTCCGCCCGCGGCGCGACAGCTGTTAATGAGATCCGCACTTTCCTTCGAAACCGAAATAAATTCGGTATGCATCACGTGCTCGTCCACGCGGTCCGCCTTGACGGGGCGGAACGTTCCCAGCCCCACGTGCAGCATCACGGGGGCGATGGCAACGCCCTTGGCGCGAACCCTTTCCAGCAGCTCGGGTGTGAAATGCAGCCCCGCGGTGGGCGCTGCGGCAGAGCCCTCCTCCCTTGCGTAAACGGTCTGATAGCGGTCGTTGTCCTGCAACTGCGCCGTGATGTAGGGGGGTAATGGCATCATGCCGATGCGATGCAAAATGTCATAAATATTCGCATACGTATTGCGGTCATAATCAAATT
The DNA here is from genome assembly GCA_017624795.1 of Clostridia bacterium. Classification (GTDB taxonomy): domain Bacteria; phylum Bacillota; class Clostridia; order Oscillospirales; family CAG-272; genus Firm-07. The sequence goes on along the minus strand of JAGAMJ010000108.1, from coordinate 1,834 downwards.
TGACGTAGCGGTTGCCTTCTTCCACGATATCGGTCACCGTGGCGGTCAGGATGCCGTCGCCAAAGACCAGACGCATTCCCACACGGGCACGCTTACCGGGCCTCACCAGTGTTTCCCACACGTCAAGCTCGCGCTGACGCAGCAAAAGCAACTCGATCGCCGCCTCGGGCCTGCCCTCCACGTGACCGTACAGTCGGGCGGGAATGACCTTGGAATCGTTGATGACCAGCACGTCGCCCGCCTGCAAATAATCCAACATGTCGTAAAAATGCTTGTGCTCGATCGTTCCGTGCGCACGGTCCAGCACCATCAACCGCGAGGAGTCGCGTGGCTCGACGGGATGCTGCGCGATGCGCTCCTCGGGCAGATCATAATAAAAATCGGAGGTTTGCAGATCGGTTGGAATTTTCTGGTTGCGGATCGGTTCTTTCATGTAAGTCCTTTCAGTCGCTTATCTTTTTGAAAAACCTTTCAAAAACAGTTGACAAGCAGAATTTTATGTGTTAAGATAGTGGTGACAAAAAAGTCAGAAAAACATAATATAATGATAGAGGTGCGCACTGCGACCTCATTGATGGCAAGGTCGCCGCGACCGTTTGAGCCACGATGAGAGCACAGAGCGCCGAAGTCGGGTTCCCGCGGCGGGTGCCCTGCTGGTTCACACGGTTCAAAGCTGTGGAACTGTCGTCAGTATTGATGGAGAGCTATCTGTATGTTGCAAAACAACGCGTGCTGTGCACCGTCTGTTTTTATTATAGTACAACTACGGCTGGTTTTCAACCGGTTTTTTTATTTTCTTGCGCTTTTTTGCATATCACAAGCCAAAATCGGAGAAAGGAAGTCCTTACTATGAGCAAGCTGAAAAAATCCATTTTTACAGGCGCTGCGACCGCCCTGATCACCCCCTTCAAAAACGGCAAGATCGATTATGAGCGCTTAAAGCAGCTGATCGATCAGCAGATCAGCGGCGGCATCGACGCGCTGGTGATCGCCGGCACCACGGGCGAGGCGGCTACCCTTGACCATGAGGAGCACTGCGAGCTGCTGCGTGCCTCGGTGGAATATACCGCAGGGCGCGTTCCCGTGATCGCGGGCACGGGCTCCAACGACACCGCCTACGGGATCGAGCTTTCCAAATATGCCTGCGAGGTGGGCTGCGACGCGCTGCTGCTGGTCACCCCCTACTACAATAAAGCAACCCCGAAGGGGCTGGTCGAAAGCTTTCTCGCTACGGCAGAGGCGACCGATAAGCCCATCATTCTTTACAACGTTCCCTCTCGCACGGGTGTGAACATCACGCTTCCCGTTTACCGCGAGCTTGCCAAGCACGAGCGCATCGTGGCAGCCAAGGAGGCGTCAGGCAATCTTTCCGCTATTGCCGAACTGATCGCCGAGTGCGGCGACTCTTTGGACGTCTATTCGGGCAACGACGACCAGATCGTGCCCATCATGTCGCTTGGCGGCAAGGGCGTTATCTCGGTCTTTTCCGGTATTCTGCCCCGCGAAACGCACGACCTTTGTGCCGCTTGCCTTGCGGGCGATTTCAAGACGGGTGCCGAGATGCAGCTCAAATACCTCAAACTGATGAATACGCTGTTCTGTGAGGTCAATCCCATTCCTGTCAAGACTGCCGCCGCCCTGCTTGGCATGTGTGATCTGGAATTCCGTTTGCCCCTGTCCGAGATGGAGGACGCCAATCTTGCCAAGCTGAAAGCAGTGATGGCAGAGTACGGTCTGCTTTAATTCGAATTTGAAAGGAAGTTTAATATGCTCAACATCATGCTCTGCGGCTGTGGCGGGCGAATGGGCGCGGCGGTGATCGCCGCCGCCAAGG
>JAGAMJ010000107.1 GCA_017624795.1 Clostridia bacterium | reverse complement strand
TATGAAGCAAAAAACACTGCTTTTTTCTTTTGGGGCAATATTTTTGGCAGTATGTGTGATGTGTTCGTTTCTCTTTCAAACGATCGAAAGCTTTATTTCGCCGAACGCCACAACCGACGTGCAGCCCACGGAAAGCCCCGTCATTATCCTGGACGCGGGGCACGGCGGCGAGGACGGCGGCGCAACGGGGACGAACGGCGTTCTGGAAAAGGAGTTGAATCTTTCCCTTGCAAGGGGACTTGCAGATTTGCTGCGGCTGGCGGGCTACACGGTCGTGGAAACACGCACCGAGGATAAGCTGCTGTATGACGCGGGAACGAAAAAGGGACATAAAAAGCAAGGGGATCTTAACAATCGCGTTGCTTTCAGCAAGCAATACCCCAACAGCTTTTTTGTCAGTATACATATGAATACCTTTCCCGATCAAAGCTGCGAGGGCGTTCAGGTATGGTATTCACAAAACAACGATGCCTCAAAGGATCTTGCAAATGCAGTTCAAAGCAAGGTAAAAGCACTCTTGCAGCCAAACAATCACCGCAAGATCAAAGCGGCAACAAGCAGCATTTACATTCTGCGGCATATCCAAACGCCCGCTGTTTTGATCGAATGCGGCTTTTTATCCACGCCTTCCGATTGCGAGCGGCTCTGCGATCCCCTTTACCGTCAGCAGCTTACCCTTTCTTTGTTTGCCGCAATTTCCGAAAAAACAGCTCTGTTGACTTGAAAGCGCGACGTTTATATGATATAATTGATATATAAAACCTTTTTGGAGGTCAACGTGAAGTTAAAAACTGTTTACGTTTGTTCCGAATGCACCTATAAATCCCCGAAATGGATGGGTAAATGCCCCGGCTGCGGTGCTTGGAACAGCTTTGTGGAGGACGTGATCGGCGAAGAACCGAAAAGCGCGTCCCTTTCCCCCCGTCGCGCCCTGACTGCCCGCACGGGTGAGCAGCACGCTACGCCCTACAAAGAAATGGAAATGCCCTCATATATCCGCACTGCGACAGGCCTTGGCGAGCTTGACCGCGTGCTGGGCGGAGGTCTGGTGCTTGGATCGGTGGTTTTGCTTGCGGGCGAGCCCGGCATCGGCAAATCCACTCTGCTTATGCAAATATCGGATATTCTCGGCTCTCACCGCAAGGTGCTTTATATTTCGGGCGAGGAATCCGAAGGACAGTTAAAGCTCCGCGCCGAACGCTTGTCGGTGGCGGGTGATAATCTGTTTATCCTGACCGAAACCAACATCGAACGGATCCTTACGGAGATCGACCGCGTCAAGCCCGACGTTGTGATCGTGGACTCGATCCAGACCGTTTACAGCGATAATATCGCCTCTACCCCCGGTGCTGTCACACAAGTCAGAGAAACGGCGCTTGCCTTCATCAACAAGGCAAAAACCGACAACATTTCGGTCATTTTGGTGGGACACGTCAACAAGGAAGGCACGATCGCAGGTCCCAAGGTTCTTGAACATATGGTGGACGCAGTTCTCTATTTTGAGGGCGAGCGTCAGCAGACCTACCGCATCATTCGCGCCATCAAGAACCGCTACGGGTCGACCAACGAGATCGGCGTTTTTGAAATGACCGACGAGGGGCTTGCCGAGGTCGAAAACCCATCGGAAATGCTGCTTGCGGGGCGTCCGCAAAACACGCCCGGAAACTGTGCGGTCTGCACGATGGAGGGTACGCGCCCCTTAATTGCGGAAATTCAGGCGCTGGTCAGCGCAACCGCCTTCCCCGCGCCGCGCCGCACCTCTAACGGCATCGACTATAATCGGCTTTGTCTGATCCTTGCGGTGCTGGAAAAGCGACTTGGGCTTCGGTTTTCGCAAAATGACGTTTATCTCAACGTCATCGGCGGTATGCATCTGGACGAGCCCGCCTCGGACGTGGCTGTGGGGATGGCGTTGATTTCCTCGCTTGCCGACCGTGCCGTGCCCGATGATCTGATCGCCATTGGCGAGCTTGGACTGTCGGGTGAATGTCGCGCGGTTTCGGGGCTTGAATATCGCGTTAAGGAAGCAACGCGACTTGGCTTTCGCCGTGCGGTCGTTCCCGCGCGCAGTCTGGAAAAGCGCCAGATCAAGGCAGAGATCGAGCTGATCCCCATCAACAGCATTTTTGAGATCTTAAAGCTTTTGTTACCACAAGACAAAAAAGAGATATAAGCAAAGAACGGCACGCGAATGGTCGCGTGCCGTTCTTTTATTTTGCGATCGGTGAAACAACGACCTTTCCCTCGCGGTCAAGCAAGGGTGTCAGTCCACCCGCATATCCGCTTTGGTGGAAGATGTAATTCACACCCGTTTCGGTGTCTACCCAGATCTCGATCACGTCGATCGCACCTTGCTTGTATATTTTTTGAAATCTTTTATCCTTTTCCATAATTCTTTTCCTTTTACTCAATGAATTCTGCCGTAAAGTGTATTCAGGTGCCGATATTTGGTGATATCAAGCCCCCGTAGCTGCTGCTCCGTAATGCGGTAACCCCAATTCCCCTCGGCTTTACCGGGGGTATTCATGCGGGTGTCCGCGCCAAAGCGAAGCAGATCCTGGATCGGAAAGATCACAAGCCCTGCGTGAGAACGCATTATCGTGCCAAAGATGGCATCATACCCCTTATCCCAATCCGCGTCGGTATAGCTGCAATATTCCAGCATTTTGCGACGGGCTTCGGCGTCCTGCTCCCACACGTATCCAAGCAAGGTATTATTATCGTGCGTACCCGTATAAGCAACACAGTTGGCGGGGTAATTGTGCGGTAAATGCGGTGTGTCGGGATCGCCGAGAAAGGCGAATTGGAACACGCGCATACCGGGTAAGCCGCTTTTATCCAGCAGCTGCTGCACGGCGGGTGGAATATCCCCAAGATCCTCCGCTATGATCATACGGTCCCCCGCTATCGCCTTCATAGCGCGTACAAACGCCATTCCCGGACCCTTGCGCCATTTCCCTTCTTTTGCGGTCTTTGCCGCTGCGGGAATACGCCAATAAGATTCAATACCGCGAAAATGGTCGATACGCACGGCGTCAAACAAGGATAGCGTATGCTCCATACGGGCGCTCCACCAGGTAAAACCGTCTTTTTTCATAACGTCCCAACGGTAAAGCGGATTGCCCCACATCTGCCCGTCAACCGAGAAATAATCGGGCGGACAGCCCGCAACGCCCGTGGGGTGTCCCGCTTCATCGAGCTCAAACTGATCTCGGTGAAAGTAAACGTCGGCACTGTGCAGCCCCACGTAGATCGGTAGATCGCCAATGATGGAAATTCCCTTTTGATTGGCATAGGACTTGACCGCTTGCCACTGCATGTAAAAATGATATTGCGTGAAGGCGTGATAGAAATAATCCTCGTCGGCGTATATCTCGGTCTTCCAGCTCTGCCAGGGCAGATAACTGTTGGCTTTATCCAATGCAAGAAAACGGCACGCTTCGTCAAGATACGGTTGCTTGCTCATAAAGGCACATATCTCACGTCGGTTCGTAGCGCGGGACGCCGCACGCCGCAGCAACAGCTCACGCGATAGCGACAGACGCTTGCTTTCGACAAGATAGGGCGTTTCCTGCCGTGCCTGCTGCAATTCCGCCTGTGTGATCAGCCCGTCCGCGGCAAGCGTCGGCAGATCGATGAAATAGGGATTCCCCGCAAACGCAGACACCGATTTATATGGCGAATCGCAGGCATCGGGAATGGTAAAGGGCAGCACCTGCCAATAAGAAAAGCCCGCGGCTGCCAGAAAGTCGATGAATGCAAGTGCTTCTTTTCCAAAGGAACCGACCGAATATTCCCCGTGAAGTGAGGAAATATGCATCAATACGCCCGCGGCGCGCGCTTTAATGGCTGTCATACCAATTCTCTCCCTGTGCAACGCCGACTTTAAGCGCCACCTTCAATTTGACCGCATTTTCCATTTCCGAGATCAAGACCTCACGTGCCCGATCGGCGTCCTTCCTATGACATTCCACGATCAATTCGTCGTGAACCTGTAAGATCAGCCGCGCGTCCAGCCCCAGCTCCTTTAACTTGCGATCCACACGTATCATCGCGATCTTGATGATATCGGCGGCAGTGCCCTGTATCGGGCTGTTCATCGCCACACGCTCACCGAAATGCTGCATATTCTTGTTTTGCATTTTCAGCTCGGGGATATAGCGGCGTCTGCCGAAAAGCGTAGTGACGTAACCGTTCTGATACGCCTCCTTGATCGTTTCTTTCAGGTAGCTGTCGATCTGCGGATAGGCGGCAAAATAGCTGGCGATATATTCCTTTGCCTTGGACAGGGTCGTGTGCAGATCCTCGGAAAGACTGAACGCACCCATACCGTACAGAATACCGAAATTGACCGCTTTGGCGCGCTTGCGAAGATCGGGTGTTACCGCGTCAAATGCAACACCAAAGACGTTTGCCGCGGTCGAGGTATGAATATCCTCACCGCTTGCGAAGGCATCAAGCATCGCCTGATCCTCGGCAAGAGCTGCAAGCAAACGAAGCTCGATTTGCGAGTAATCTGCGTCAATTAACAAATAATTGTCGTTTTTTGCAACAAAATAGCGTCTTAATTCCTTGCCCATATCGGTGCGGATCGGAATGTTTTGCAAATTCGGCTCGGCAGAAGAAAGTCGCCCTGTGGCGGTTCCCGTCTGCTTGAACACGGTGTGAATGCGACCGTCAACTTCGATCTGTTTGAGCAGCCCGTCGGCATAGGTGCTATTGAGCTTGGTCACCTGGCGATATTCCAATATTTCCTCGATAATGGGGTGATAAGGACGCAGCTTTTCCAAGACCTCGGCATTGGTGGAATAGCCCGTTTTCGTCTTTTTGCCGTGGGGCAGCCCCAATCGCTCAAAAAGCACCTCGCCCAGCTGCTTCGGGGATTGAATGTTGAATTCCCCACCCGCAAAGCAATAGATCCGTTCTGCAAGTGCTTCGCCGATCGCTGTCAGCTCCATGCC
>JAGAMJ010000106.1 GCA_017624795.1 Clostridia bacterium | reverse complement strand
CCGATGATCGCGCCTAATGCGGTAGCGATGAACAGCGAGGACCATCTGGGATCTGCTGTGCTTGCATACAGGATCTGGTTGGGGTTGACCGTCAGAATGTAAGCCATCGCAAGGAAGGTCACGATACCTGCAATGATCTCAGTTCTGACGCTGGTTTGCTTCTCGACCGGATCGTAGCCAAGAAGCTTTGCAAACTTGTTCATTTGTAATACTCCTTTTTCTTTATTTTAGGCAGATCTACCGCCTATATAGAAATTATAACACCTATATATTGTGTTGTCAATACATTTTTTCTCAAAATATACACAAATTCGTCACATTTCGCAAAGCAAAGAAAACACAAGCCATATTACTCCTCATATGTGGGATATATCGCAATCATAACACATTTTCTTTGAAATTGCGATATATCCCACACGATTTATCGCAAATTTGGTTAAAATAATAGCGATATATCGTAAAAGGAGGGGCTGCCGATGAACACCAAGAAAGCTGTGGCAATTCGCATTTTACAGCTATGTGACGAAAAGCAGATCACGGTCAACGCGCTTGCCAATATCGCCGGCTTGCCACCTTCTACGATTTACAGTATGCTGAATGAAAAAAGCCAAAATCCGGGCGTTGTTTCGATCAAAAAGATCTGCGACGGCTTGGAGATCACGATCCGTGAATTTTTCAACCACGATATTTTTGACGGTTTGGAACAAGAAATACAATAAAAAAACCGCAACTTGCGTTGCGGTTTTTTTATTTATTGCACTTTTTCTGCTAACGCAGAATTTTTGCAAGACAAGGCGCACTGAGAAGCGCAGGCGAAGGTGTAGTGACCTACTCCGAGCCGAGCATCGCAGGCGCAACGCAGTATTGCGGAAATTATGCTTAGCAGACGCCGTAAGCAAGCATAGCGCGCGCAACCTTCAGGAAGCCCGCGATGTTCGCGCCCGCGACCAGATCGTCGCCAAGGCCGTACTCGTGAGCCGCGTCCAAAGATGCCTTGAAGATGTTGTGCATGATCATGTGCAGCTTCTCGTCGACCTCCTCAGCGGTCCAGCTGTAACGCATGGAGTTCTGGGACATTTCAAGGCCCGAAACAGACACACCGCCTGCGTTGACTGCCTTAGAGGGAGCGACCACAACGCCGTTTGCTTTGAGGTAAGCGATCGCCTCGTTGGTGGTGGGCATATTCGCGACCTCAACGTAATATTTGAGTCCGTTCTTAACCATCGCCTCTGCCTCAGCCATACCGACCTCATTCTGCGTAGCACAAGGCATCATGATGTCTGCCTTGATGCCCCAGGGCTTCTTGCCTGCAAAGAACTCTACGCCGAACTTGTCTGCGTAATCCTGCACACGGTTGCGGCAGGAAGCGCGCATTTCAAGCATAAAGTCGATCTTTTCCTCGGTGGCAACACCGTCGGGATCGTAGATGTAGCCGTCAGGACCCGAAATGGTCAGCACCTTGCCGCCAAGCTCGGTGATCTTCTTGACAGCGCCCCAAGCAACGTTACCGAAGCCGGAAATAGCAAAGGTCTTGCCCTTGATATCGTCGCCGAAGTAGTTCAGCATATCAACGGTGTAATAAACAGCGCCGAAGCCGGTTGCCTCGGGACGCAGGATCGAGCCGCCGTAGGGCATACCCTTGCCGGTCAGCACGCCGGTGAACTCATCACGCAATCTCTTGTACTGACCAAAGAGGTAGCCGATCTCGCGCGCACCAACGCCGATGTCGCCTGCGGGCACGTCGGTGTTTGCGCCGATGTACTTTTGAAGCTCCGTCATGAAGGACTGGCAGAAGCGCATGACCTCTGCGTCAGACTTGCCCTGGGGGTTAAAGTCAGAGCCGCCCTTACCGCCGCCCATGGGAAGCGAGGTCAGGGAGTTCTTGAAGGTCTGCTCGAAGCCCAGGAACTTCATAATGCTTTCGTTAACGGTGGGATGGAAGCGAAGACCGCCCTTGTAGGGACCGATCGCGCTGTTGAACTGCACGCGGAAGCCGCGGTTGACCTGGGTCTTGCCCTGATCGTCCACCCACGGAACGCGGAACTTGATCACACGCTCGGGCTCAACGATCAGATCGATGATGCCCTTCTCGATAAACTCGGGGCTCTTTGCAAGCACGGGCTCGAGAGATTCCAAAACCTCACTGACAGTCTGGTGGAACTCGACCTCGCCGGGGTTGCGCTGCTTTACCTTCTCAACGACGCCTTGGATATACGCCTTGACTTCTTCTCTGGTCATTGCCATTGTATCTTCCTCCTGAAAGAACAAAAATTGATAATCGAAAAAACGATTAACTACCTTTCTATTTTATCACAGTACGCAAACCCTTGTCAATAGAAAAATGCAAGTTTGACCCGTGAAAACTTGCATTTTTTGCGTTTTTTTCTTGTTTTTTGCAAAACAATCGCTTTTTTTGAAAGAATTTCGCATCAAATATTTCAAAAAAGCAAAACATAGTTCCCCGTCGCCACTCATATGATGAAGCAGAACATTTTTGCGGAAACGAGGGATCACACAATGAAAAAATTACGATTTCCCAAATGCAGTAAGAAGGTGCTGACGATCGCCTTGTGCGGTATTATGGCGGCGGGGGTGTCGGTGGGTGCATTTCTCGCCTTTGGCGACCGAGGGGCAGAGTCCGCGCTTGTAAGCGCGGGGTTGCAGCAGTTCGCGGACGATGCTTATCTCGCTTGCGCCGCGCCCGCGGGGCAAAGCGTTTCCTTTACACCCGAATGGTTTGACAAAACCTTGCAGGGGGGTGCCGTCAGCGCGATCACCGTGACGGCGCTTCCCCCCGTGACCGAGGGTGTATTAAAGCTCGGGCACGGCGACGTGACGCTTGGTCAGATCATTCCCCGTGAAACGCTTTCCTATCTTTGCTTCGTGCCAAACGAGGGCGTTCGGGAAAGCTCCTTTGATTTCGTGCCCACCACCGCTTCTGGGAACACCGGCTATGCGCTCACCTGCCGCCTGTCGCTGACCGACACGGTCAACTGCTGCCCGACGGGCACAAAATCGGTCACGGCAGTATCGACGCACAGCTCGCTTGCGCTGACGGGGACGCTGACGGCAGAGGACCCCGAGGGCGAGGCGATGCGCTTTGAAATTCTTAAATATCCCACAAACGGTACGATTTCCCTTGACGCTGCCACAGGTGCCTTTTCCTACACGCCCACCGCCAATTTCAGCGGCAGCGACAGCTTTACCTGGCGTGCGCAGGATATTCGCGGCGCGTTTTCCGAGCCCGCGAGCGTTGAGATCACAGTGCGCGAATTGACGACGGGGTATCT
>JAGAMJ010000105.1 GCA_017624795.1 Clostridia bacterium | reverse complement strand
TTGAGGGCACCGTGCTTGCCGTTTCGCACGACCGCTCCTTTGTGGATAAGCTCGCCACCCGTGTGCTTGCCCTGCATCCCGGCGACGCCTTTGAGGGTGATGCACTCGATTACCCGATCTCCCATGTTGGACACGGATACAGTGAATTTTTGGAGTTCAAGCAACGGCGCGAGGCGTCCTTTGACAGCAATATCCCCCAAAACGGTGTGCAAAACCCCATCAGCGACAACAAAGCGCAGTATTTGGCACGCAAGGCGAGCGAAGCTGAGGCAAGGAAAGAAAAGGCGCGCCGCGAGCGTCTGACGAAGGAAGCTGCGGCGCTGGAAAAAGAGATCGAAGCGCTGGATGCCGAGCTCTTTGGCGATGCTGCCACCGACTATACCCGTGCCGCCGAGCTGGACGCACGAAAAAGTGCAGCCGAGGAACGGCTGCTTGAAATCTACGAGATCATAGGCGTATAAAAAAGTCGCATAACGGACACCGTTATGCGACTTTTTATTAGTTGAACAGCTCCTCTGCCACCTCTAAAATTTTGAAGCGCAGCTTGTATTTGGTTTCTTCGGTATCTGCGATCATACGGTATTGCTCACCCGAAAGCCCCGCAGAAAGGCAAACAGCTTCGGTTTCCGCGTCACTTTTCGCGCTCGCTGCCGTGAGGCAAAGGGGCGGAAACAGCACGCACCACCAATTTTGTCCCTCGGCTTCCCCGATCATCACGCGCAGCGAAAGGTATTCCCCCGCGGGGAACGCCAAACGCTCATATTCTCTGGTCGGATAGGACTCCTGCCCCAGCTTCACGGTCACGGTATTTTCAGCGCCTGCCGCGCGCAAGGCATCGCGTGCCGTTTGCTCGATCACGGGGAGATTTTGGCGTAAAATCATTTCTGCCTGTTCCCTGCTGTCAACGTTTTCAAGCATCGTCTTCGTTTTTTCAAGCACGGCGTCCCGCACCGTGAGTTTGAGCGCCTGATCTTCTTCGCTGTCGGAATTCGCCAGCACGTGCAGGCGGATCACGTTATCGTAAAGCCCCGCCTCGCCGTGAATGGGCAATATCATAAAGGCGGTCACCAGCATCACCGCCGCCATCAAAAATCCAAGCCATTTTTTCATATTTCCCTCTCCTTTTATATCGGTTTTTCAAAGGATTCCCCAAAACGGCTTGATTTATTCACAGGGTTAGAAAACTTTTCCAAAACAAAAAGCAAGGCGCGAACCTTGCTTTTTGTTTTTATGATTGATCTGCAAGGGCGATAAAATCAAAGTATTGTTAGGCGTACCACAGAAACAACGCCACAAGGCGAAGATTTTATCGATCCTTGATCGCGTCGACGGGCTTCTTGTGCGCGATCTTATACACCGGCAGGAAGGAAGCGATCGCCGCAACCAACACACTGATGCCAAGCATGATCAGCACCTGAACGATGCCGAAGCTGAGCAGTGTGATATTAATACCCTGATTGCGCATGTAGTTGTTCAGAATGAGCACCGTCGTGAGCGATGCAGCCGTTGCCAATACAAAGTTGATGATCGCGATGATGAACGCCTCGCTGAAGAAGATCTTAAAGACGTCGGAAGATCTTGCGCCCACGGCACGCAGGATACCGATCTCGCGCTTCTTGTAAGAGATGGAGGTCGAAATGAAGTTCATCAACAGGAAGGATGAGAACAGCGCAAGGCCAAGGCCAACCCAAAGGAACACCTGAGAGATCACCTCAATGATATCATCGAACATACCAAGGGTTGCCATAACGGCGTTGTTCATCTCAAACTTCAGGTCAAGGTCAAGCCCCTCCTCGGCGTAGTGAAGCGCCGCAAGCTTGGCAACGATCGCCTCATCCTTAGGCATAGGCGCAATTGCAAATGCCCAAACACCGTCTTTGTGAACGGCATTGTCTTCAGTGCGTCCCTCGCCTGTTTGAGCCTTCACCGTATCGCTATACCACTGGCGATAATATGCCAACACGGTATCGCTGATGAACACGTCGCTGTGATTGGTCGTTTCAAAGAAGCCCGCAACGGTCAGATTTATGCCCGAAACGACAGAGCTGCTGTTGTTCTCGTGATTGCTCTCTTTCAGCTCCGCTGTGAGCGCGGAAAGGAGCTCTTGCTCGGTAACACCCGACATATTGAGCAGATATGCGGAGGCAAGACCTTCGATCTCCTCACTCGTATAAGTGGGATCATATACGGTATCGTAATACTCCTCGTATTGTCCGTTGATGTAATAATACATATAGAACTGACGCATGCGCCATTCCTTGTCGCCGTCATTCAAGGCATTCCACGCTGCGAGACTGTCAAGCTCACTGCTGTAACCCGAAGAAACAAGCAAATTGATCATTTCACTGCCATCGGCAAGGAACTGCGCTCTATTGCTTTCATATTCTTTTGAAACCAATATGTTTTTCAAGATCTCACTGATACGGTATTGCTGGACCTCATATTCCAGATCCTCCGCATAGAAATTGCTCAAAAATTCGGCAAACTGTCTCTTTTCATCCGAGGTGAGGGTATCTGCAAAGCTCTCGTTAATGCCGTAAAAATCCTTAACGAACGCCGTCCAGAGTTCATCGTACAGCTCTTCTTTGAGAAGCTCCTGATTCTTAAAGGTTCCAAATCCGCCGGGGTTATAGGTGGAGGCGTTTCTTAATTTTTCAGCCCAGAAAACCTTCAGCTCACCGACATATTCTTCGCTTTGGGCATCCGCCTGCACTGCATTTCGCACGTCCGTATTGTTCAGCTGCTCTTCTGCGTATTCCATAAATTTTGCTATACGCAAGCGTTCCCAGAAGCTTTGAGTCGCGTCGGTAAGATTCCAATTTTCGGTGCCGCAGATACCCGCCAGTGTCTGCACCTGCGCCTCGGTCAAAGTGACCTTCACCGAAGAGGGGATCAGCGCATTCATATAATTGGAGGGGATCAGCACCTCGTTTTCCTTGAGCTTGCCGTCGGTTCTTCCGTCAAAGAAGAATATTTCGCCAAGCGAGGACATACTGTCAGAGCCCGCAACCTGACTCATAGAGCCAATGCTGCCGTTTGCGCTTTCCTTGTCGCCGCTATCCTCGCCGCTGTTAGCATGGGGGTTTTTGATAACCAGCGACAGAGAGGAGTTCCAGCCCGACATATGCGTGCCAACCTGAACGTAATGGTTGGCAGAGGACGCCGCGATCTTATTGATGACGTTTTTGGTGGCAAAAGCCAGGGCGTGGAAGCCGTAATTCAGCTCGTATTCGATCTCGTTCACAAGCACCATATCGAAAACGGATTCCTCCTGATGCCCCGTCTGAGGTTCGTCCTTGGGCAGGAACTTGTCATAACGGGCATAGTCGAACTCGGTGTTGATCACACCGACAATCGTCAGATCAAGCACAGACGTCTTACCGTGCACATAATCGTTGATCTGGAAGGAGATCGCTTTTCCAATAATATCGTTACTGCTGCCATCGCCATTCATCGTCAGCTTCCCCGCCTCAACCTTTTGCGCGGGCTTGACCGTGTTGTTCTGGAAGCCGTACTCGTTAAACTGACGGTACATAAACTCGGTAATGGCGATCTCGTTGTCCCCGGTGGGCAAGCGACCGACTTTTACAAAACCGGTCTCTGCCATAGCCGTTTCGTCCAAATCGACAAATCCGGTCAGCTTTCCGTTATAAACCTCATTATCCTCATAATTGATCATATGCGCGCTCATAGGGAATCCGCCGCCATGACCGTAAGGCGAGCCGGTATATACGGGAACAAAATTAAGCCCCGTTTGCTCATTGAGGTACTTGATGTCCTCCTCGTTGATGCCTGCCTCTTGATAATAATGGTACTGATCACCGTCATCATACAAGGTAGAGCGACGCACGCCCACGGTAACAGAGGCGTTTCGTATATTGGAATCCATCATAGAAGCGGTAGCACCCGAGATCTGCTCATAAGCCGCAACGGTGCTGGAAAGTCCGAACATGGCAAAGGAAATGAAGGACAGAAGGATCGTCATAAACAGGCGGAACTTCTTGTGCTTCAAGCTCGACGAGCCCATCTTGACCGCGTTCTTCATGGGGAGTCTGGAACGAATGAACTTTGTTTCGTCCTTTTCGTACTTTTTGGTCTTGATGTCCTTTTCGGGGTTCGTTCCCTCAAACACGGTGGTCGCGCCGTCCTTGGAAATGCCCGCGGCAGAGCGAAGCTCCTCGTTGACGCGCCCATCGCCCGACAGCAGCACGTCGCCGTTGTTCTTTGCGAGGTAAGCGTTGATCATTTCCAGATCCTTGGCGGTCAGCTTATAGCCGCTTTCAATGCGCAAAATGTGATCATTGATGCGATGCACGCCATCCGAAACACGCTCCGCCTGATGCTCGTGCTTGGTCACGTCCTCGATAATCTTGCCGTCGGCAAGCTCGACGATACGGTCTGCATAGCGCTCGGCAAAGTCGCGGTCGTGCGAAACGATCAGCACAAGCTTGGTTT
>JAGAMJ010000104.1 GCA_017624795.1 Clostridia bacterium | reverse complement strand
TGTACGGTCGACGGCACTCACCCCAACGACCTGGGCTTTGCCAAAATGGCAGAGGCAGTGTGCGCCGTGCTGACACGTGCTTTGCGCGACGGAACGTTCCTGAAAAACTAAATAAAGCGCTTTGAAGCGATGCTTCAAAGCGCTTTTTATTTTTTACTCGGCTTCGCCGATGCGATCTGTGATGTAGCGATCGACGTCCTCCTCGGACATTCCAAGCACGTGAGCACATTCACTGCACAAAAGGTGCTTGGCAAGCCGCCCGTATTCAAGATCTGTCACGGGAAAATGCTTGTGCGCGGCGGTCAGCTCGGCACGGCGGCGCCGAACGGTCTTGATCACCTTGACATACCCTTGCGGATCAAGCTCGCCGATCACGGCGCGATAAATTTCGCGGCGCTGCTTTTCCACAGGCACCGTCAGAGTTTCGATCTCGGGCATCGCGGCGATCAGTGCATCGATCTCCTCGCGCGTCATCAGGCGGCGCATGGGCACCCTCTCGTTATTCACGGGGGTATAGATCGTGGAGCTCATGGGGTTGTTGACGGGGATCAGCAAATAAAAGGTACGGGTATCCTCTTTGTCATAGGGGGACGGGCCGATCTCTGCCACGCGGCAAATGCCGTTGATGCCGTATACGATGTGCTCTCCAACCTGAAACACGATGCCCCCTCCTTCTGTCGCTTGATCAGCGTTTCTTTATATATATTTTACCATAAAAAGAATTTTTATGCAAGGGACATTTTTCATAAAAAGAGAGTGGAATTTGTCGGTTTTTCTGCTAAACTCCATCTCAAAAGGGCAAAAAAGATCGCAGAGGGCAACGCCTCTGCGATCTTTTTTTATATCAATCCTCGTAGCCGCAGGGATTGTTTGATTGCCAATTCCACGAATCGCGCACCATATCCTCTAACGTGTGCTCCGCGTGCCAGCCAAGCTCGGACTGTGCCTTGGCAGGATCGGCATAGCAAGTCGCAATATCTCCGGGGCGACGATCCACGATGCGGTAAGGCACCGCAACGCCGTTCACGCGACTGAACGTGTTGACCATATCCAGCACGCTATATCCAACACCCGTGCCCAGATTGAAAATGCCGACACCGTTTTTCTCATATTGCAGTGCCGCAACGTGTCCGCGCGCCAGATCCACCACGTGGATATAATCGCGCACGCCCGTGCCGTCGGGGGTGGGATAATCGTTGCCGTAGACCGAAAGCTCGGGACGCTTGCCAACGGCGACCTGCGTGATATAAGGCATCAGATTATTGGGAATACCGCGGGGGCTTTCACCGATGCGACCGCTTTTATGTGCCCCAACGGGGTTGAAATAACGCAGCAAAATGACCTGCATTTCGGGGTTGGCGTGGGCATAATCCTTTAAGATCTGCTCGATCATAAACTTGGTCCAGCCGTAAGGGTTGGAGCAATCGCCCGTGTGCATATCCTCGGTGATCGGGCACTTTTCAGGCGTGCCGTAAACCGTTGCCGAGGAGCTGAAAATGATCTTTCTCACGTCCGCCTTCTTCATCGCGCGAAGCAGCGCCAGAGTGGAATCAATATTGTTCGCGTAATAGGCAAGAGGCATGCGGACCGACTCCCCTACCGCCTTATAGCCCGCAAAATGCACGACCGCATCGATCCGATGCTCCGAAAAAATGCGATCCAGCGCCGCCTCGTCGGCGACGTCCGCCTCATAAAGCGGCACTTTTTTGCCCGTGATCTCCTCGACGCGCTCCATCACGCGGGGGGAGCTGTTGGAAAAGTTATCCACCACGACGACCTCATGTCCCGCCGCGTACATTTCCACGATCGTATGGCTGCCGATATAGCCGGCTCCGCCCGTCAATAAAACCTTCATGCCGATCCCCTTTTTTTCTTGATGTTTTTAGTATACCACTTTTCGGTGCGTTTGTCAACGACGATCGAGAAAAATCGCACCGTTATCCATCATTTTTACGGCGGCACAGAGATATCTCGCCGTGATGCTTATAAATGACGTCGGGTGGCACGGTCCCGCGCACACACGACAGCGGATAGATGACGCAGCCCTTGCCCAAGACCGTGCCGGGATTGAGAACGCTTCCGCAACCGACCTCCGCAAGATCGCCCACCATCGCGCCCACCTTTCGCCGCCCCGTTTCGATCACGTTCTCGCCCACGCGGATCGACACGGGGCTTTTATCGCTTTTCACGTTAGAGGTGATCGCGCCGGCACCCAGGTGCGCGCGATAACCGAGGATCGAATCCCCCACGTAGTTGTAGTGCGGCACCTGCACGCCGTCAAACAAGATGACGTTTTTGAGCTCCGTGGAGTTCCCCACAACGGCGCCGTTTCCCACCAGCGCGTTACCGCGAACGAAGGCACAGTGCCGCACCTCGGCTTCCTCGCCGATGATGCAGGGACCGCTGATCGACGCGGTGGGCGCGACCTTGGCGCTTTTGGCGATCCATACGCCCTTTGTCACTTGCTCATAGCGCGTGGCGGGCAGCACCGCGCCAAGCGCCACGATCCACTCACCGATATAGGAAAGCGCCTGCCACGGATATTCGCATTTTCGAAGCAGATCCCCCCCAACGGTATGCGAAAAATCAAACAATTCCTCTGTTCTGATCTGATATTTCACAGCACGTAGCCCCCTTTTCTCATAGCGTCGGTCACGTGCTCCACGCAGCGCTCGCAAAGCGCCGCCTCCACCGCCTGCGCCATCACGCGCACCACGGGCTCCGTTCCGCTGGCTCGGACCAAAATGCGACCACTGTCACCCAGAGCCGCCTCGGCGTCGGCGATCGCCGCAAGCACCGCCGCGTCAGAAAGTGCCGCGGCTTTATCGGCAACACGCACATTTTTTAAGACCTGTGGATAGGGTACGTACTCCGCAGCCAAATCATACAAGGACTTTTGTGCTGTGCAGATCAGCTCCATGAGGTTGATGGCAGTGATGATCCCGTCCCCTGTGCTTGCAAGCTTGCTGAAAATAATGTGCCCCGACTGCTCTCCCCCCAGACGGTATCCGTTTTTCGCCATACATTCATAAACGTACTTGTCGCCAACAGCGGTCTTTTCATAGCCGATATCAATCCGATCCAGGGCTTTATATAGCCCAAAATTCGACATCACGGTGGTCACGACCGTGTTGCGGTCCAGCAGCCCCTTTTCCTTCATGTGCTTGCCCATCATATAAAGGATCGCGTCGCCGTCCACCGCGTTGCCAAGATGATCGACGGCAATACAGCGGTCGGCATCGCCGTCAAAGGCAAAGCCCACGTCAAGCCCTTGCTCGACCACAAGGCGCTGCAACGCCTCAATATGGGTGGAGCCGGCATTTTGATTGATGTTCGTGCCGTTTGGCGTATTATGGATCGCGTACGTGCTGGCTCCAAGCGCGTCAAACACGCTTTTCGCCATACTCCAAGCGCTGCCGTTCGCCAGGTCCAGCCCCACCCTGATCCCCCGATAGGACACCGTCGCAAGCGAGATCAGATATCCGATGTAGCGGTTCCTGCCCGCCACGTGATCGACCGCAACGCCGATCCTATCGCCCGTGGCAAGCGGCACTTCGCCCTCTTTGTCCAGATATTTTTCCAGCGCCGCGATGACCGCATCGTCCATCTTCTCTCCCTCGGTGCCAAACAGCTTGATGCCGTTGTCGCAAAAAGGGTTGTGGCTGGCGGAGATCATAATGCCGCAATCAAACCCCTCGGTACGCGTCACGTAGGACACGCAGGGCGTGGTGGTCACGTGCAGAATGTAGGCATCTGCGCCCGACGCCGTCAGTCCCGCCACCAACGCGTATTCGAGCGTGTAAGAGGACCGACGCGTATCCTTGCCGATCACCACGCGCGCCCGATGCGTCTTTCCAAAATAAGCGCCCAGAAACCGCCCGATCAAAAAAGCGTGCTCGGTCGTAAGTGTGCGGTTGACCTCACCGCGAAATCCGTCCGTGCCAAAATATTTTCCCATAGCAGCACCTCCCAAAAAGCGAAGGGCGCAACGCGCCCTCTACATCAGTATATGCTTTTGGGGGATCACACGCTTCAAAAAAAGAAACGGTGCGAAAACTCGCACCGTTTCCTAACTTTTTATCAAAGCACCTTTGCAAGGAACGCTTTCAGGCGCTCTCCCTTTGGGTTGCCGAAGACCTCCTCGGGCGAGCCCTGCTCTGCGATGACGCCGCCGTCCATAAAGAGCACGCGGTCTGCCACCTCGCGGGCAAAGCCCATCTCGTGGGTGACGATCACCATGGTCATGCCCTCGTTTGCAAGCTGCTTCATCAGATCCAGCACCTCGCCCACCATTTCGGGGTCAAGCGCCGAGGTCGGCTCGTCAAACAGCATCACCTTGGGGTTCATGGCAAGCGCACGCACGATGGCGATGCGCTGCTTCTGTCCGCCCGACAGGGTAGAGGGGTAAACGTCCGCCTTTTCTTCCAGCCCGATGCGTTCCAGCAATCTCATCGCCTTTTCCTTTTCCTCGGCAACGATCTGCTCTTTGGTCAGCGTCGGCTTTTCTCCCTTTTTGAAAAATGCGCGCCATTTGTCGCGTGCCAGCTGTTTTTTGCGAATGATAATAGGGGCAACCGTGATATTTTCCAGCACCGTCTTGTTGTTAAACAGATTAAATTGCTGAAATACCATGCCCATTTTTTGGCGATGAATATTGATGTCTACCCTGGGATCTGCAATATCGACACCTTCGAAGATGACCTCGCCGCCGGTGGGATCCTCCAAGCAGTTCAGACAGCGCAGCAGCGTGCTTTTACCCGAGCCAGACGCGCCTACGATAACGACCTTTTCGCCTTGCTTGATATCGACAGACACCGATTTCAGCACTTCAAGCTCGCCAAAGCTCTTGGACAGATCACGCACTTGAATGAGGACGTTATTTTCCATTTGTCACACCCCCTCTGTTGCGATCGCTCTTTCCAAGCTTTTTCTCGATGATGTGCAGCACCTTGGTAAGTGCCAGAACCACGACCAGATAAAACACTGCCGCGATCAAAAGCGGGAA
The DNA here is from genome assembly GCA_017624795.1 of Clostridia bacterium. Lineage (GTDB taxonomy): Bacteria > Bacillota > Clostridia > Oscillospirales > CAG-272 > Firm-07. The sequence goes on along the minus strand of JAGAMJ010000104.1, from coordinate 255 downwards.
CAGATAGTCGAACGTGCGCGATTGGATCAGACCAGGTATCTTGCCCAGATCGTAAATGCCAACGTATCCAACGATCGAGGTTTCCTTCACGAGCATGATAAACTCATTGAACAAAGGCGGCAAGGAATTGCGCACCGCCTGACCGATATTGTTATCATTGTATCTATAAATGGATATATTGGAGAAGATACGAAACGAGAAATAGAATTTGCAAAAGCAAATAATAAAAATATAGTTTATTTAAATAATATTGAT
>JAGAMJ010000103.1 GCA_017624795.1 Clostridia bacterium | reverse complement strand
CGCGCGTCAGATCAAGAAAGAGAAGGTGTGATCGCGAAGGCGTCGCCGTATCCATATACGGTAGTCCAAGTGAGCGCGACTAAAAAAACGCATATAATAAAAATGAGATCTGCGCTGTGCGAAGATCTGTACAAAAAGTTCTGAAAATTAAAATAGCGACTGCGAAAAAGCAACCAAGGCGCGTTTTTTGTTCTCGCCTTGATGTGTCGCGTGAATGTTCTTCGGGGATTGGTGCAATTCCATACCGGCAGTGATAGTCTGCGAACACCGAAAGGTGCCGATTGGGTGAAACTCCCAAACCGACGGTAAAGTCCGGATGATAGAAGGAGAGCCAAAAGGGCAGAGCGTTTCTGCCACCCCGACAACACCCGAAATGGGAATTGTCGGTTTTCTTTTTTTTGCGGCGATCCTTTCTGCTTGTTAGAAGGAGGAGTCTGTATGAATACCAAACGCACAGAAAGCGTTAAGATCCGCCGTATGGTCATGGTGGCGATGTTCACCGCCATGTCTTACGTTGCGATGCTGTTTATACATATTAAGGTTGGCTTTTTGACCATGGACGTCAAGGACGCCATTATTACGTTGTGCGGGCTGTTTTTTGGCCCCGTTTCGGCACTTTTTATATCCGTATTGGTTCCGCTCATCGAGCTTTTGACGATGAGCGATACAGGACTTTACGGTCTGATCATGAATATTATCGGTTCGGCTGCATTTTCTGTAACCGTATCGCTGTTTTATAAATGGAAAAAAACGCTTTGGGGCGCTGTGGCGGGGCTTGCCTCGGGCGCTTTGATCATGACCGCGGTCATGATGCTTGCCAATCTGTTTATCACACCCTACTATATGGGAACGACAATGAGCGCCGTTCGTCAAATGATCCCAACGCTGCTTTTGCCCTTCAATCTGCTCAAAGGCGTGATCAACGTGGGGGCGGTACTGTTGCTTTATAAGCCCCTTTCAAGAGCACTGCACAAAATGGGGATCCTTGCTTCCAAAAGTGTGCGCACGTGCGACGAGGCAAGCTCCGAAACCGAAGAAAACTTACCCCGTTATGCCACTAAATCCGCAATTAATAAAACCAGCATCGCAGTCAGTATCGTGGCTGTTTTACTGATTGCCACCTCACTTGTGCTGATCTTCACGGTGCTTGGCGGAAAATTTGATTTCGGATTGTGATACAAAGGGTTGATTTTTTCAGCATAGTTGTGTATAATAAGCATATTGTGCGAATTTTATCGAAAAGGAGAGCAATATGATCGACGCTATCAAAACCTTTCTAATCGACGTTCTCGGCGCGCATTTTGGCGTGATGATCTGCGCCATGATCCCGATCATCGAGCTGCGCGGCGCGATCCCGCTTGGTATGGGACTCGGGCTTCAATGGTGGCAGAGCTATCTGTACGCCGTGATCGGCAATATGATCCCCGTGCCCTTCATTTTGCTTTTCATCACAAAGATCATCTCGTGGATGACCAAAAGCCGCGTGAAATTTTTTAACAAGATCGGCAATTGGCTTACAAGCAAAGCCGAAAAGAATCGCGAAAAGATCGAAAAATACTCGTTTTGGGGTGTTTGCCTGTTTGTGGCAGTCCCGTTGCCCGTGACGGGCGCGTGGACGGGCTCTCTTGTCGCCGCTACGATCGGCATGAAGTGGTGGAAGGCGCTTTTGTCCTGCCTGCTCGGTGTGATGATAGCGGGTGTGATCGTCACGCTCATTTCTTACGGCGCGCTTGCGGCATTTACCTGGCTTCTTTGATAAAGTGCGACAAAGTACTTGTAATTTCGTTTGAACTGTGCTATAATAGGAACATCATCAAGAGTAGGGGAGGGACAGGCCCGTTGATCCTACAGCAACCTCCCGCTACGGAAAGGTGCTAAATCCCGAGAGATGAGTGACGCTGACGTTGAGCTCCCCCTCGGGCTGCCGAGGGGGAGCTTTTTAATAAAATTTGGAGGAAAACTATGAAATCCCGTAAAATGCTGTTTACATCTGAATCGGTCACCGAGGGACATCCTGATAAAATGTCCGATACGATCTCGGATTCTCTTCTGGACGCGATGCTTGCGGCAGATCCCATGTCCCGCGTTGCCTGCGAAACCTTTTGTACCACGGGTATGGTCTGCGTGATGGGCGAGATCACCACCGAAGCGTACGTTGATATTCAAAGCATCGTGCGCGAAACCGTGCGCGAGATCGGCTATGACCGCGCCAAATACGGCTTTGATTGCGATAGCTGTGCCGTGATCAGCTCGATCCACGAGCAGTCGCCCGACATCGCGATGGGCGTCAACAAGGCGCTGGAAGCCAAAGAGGGCGAGATGACCGACGCGCTGGACACGGGCGCGGGCGACCAGGGCATGATGTTCGGCTATGCCTGCAACGAAACCCCTGAGCTGATGCCGCTTCCCATTTCGTTGGCGCACAAGCTCGCGTTGCGCCTCACGGCTGTTCGCAAGAACGGTATGCTGAACTATCTGCGTCCCGACGGGAAAACGCAGGTAACGGTCGAGTACGTGGACGACAAGCCCGTTCGCGTTGATACCGTTGTTATTTCTACGCAGCATTCGCCCGACGTGGATGGCGAAACCATTCGCCGCGATATGATCGAGCACGTCATCAATGCAACGATCCCGGCGGACTTGCTGGATACCGATACCAAGATCTTTGTCAACCCCACGGGGCGCTTTGTTGTGGGCGGACCTGCGGGCGACACAGGGCTTACGGGCAGAAAGATCATCGTTGATACATACGGCGGATACGCCCGTCATGGCGGCGGCGCGTTTTCGGGCAAGGATCCCACAAAGGTCGATCGTTCCGCGTGCTATGCCGCGCGCTATATTGCGAAAAACGTGGTTGCCGCCGGACTTGCGGATAAATGCGAGGTGCAAGTCGCCTATGCCATTGGCGTGGCGCGTCCCGTTTCGGTCATGATCGACACCTTTGGCACGGGTAAGGTAGATGAGGAGAAGATCTCCGAGACGGTGCAAAAGCACTTTGACCTGCGTCCCGCCGCCATCATCAAGCATTTTGACCTTCGCCGCCCCATTTACGCGCAAATCGCGGCTTACGGCCATATGGGCAGAGAAGACCTCGATATCCCGTGGGAAAAGCGCGATCTGGCGCCGATTTTGGCGTCTGAGCTACTTTAATTACCAAAACTCACCCTTTCGGCATACACTCATGCCGAGGGGGTGAGTTCATGTATATCGAGCTGATTGCCGAAATTCTGCTTGCGCTTCTTGCCGTATTCGGGCTGTATGCGATGATCCGTTTGTTTGTCACGTCACGTCTTTTGCCGACACGTATGGGGCTTGCGATCGAGATCCGCGCGGGGACCGAGGCACGTGATATTCCGTTTTTGCTTGACCGTGTAAGAGATGCCTTGTTCCTTTGCGGAGCAAGGCGTATTGTTGCTTTGGTGGACGATTCACATGCCGAGAACACGGCGCTTTTAGAGCAGTTGCGTGATGCAAACGTAAAATATTATTTTGTAAAGCTTTGAGGAAAGGGGGAAGGACGTGGAAAACGCAGTGAATGGAGTACCTGCCGATCAGGAAAAATTAAGTGGCAGTGTTGAAAGCATTATTTATGCCAATGAGGAAAACGGCTATACGATCCTCGATTTTGGAACCGACCAAAACGAGCTTGTGACACTGGTCGGAACCATTCCTTACGTCGCCGAGGGCGACGAGCTGACCGTCTACGGCAAATGGGTGCACAATCCCAAATACGGCAGACAGTTTCAGGTGCAGCAGTTTGAAAAGCGTCTGCCCTCTGATGCGGCTGCAATACTGCGCTATCTTTCCTCGGGTGCCGTCAAGGGCATCGGCCCCAAAAAGGCACAAAAGCTGGTCGAGCTATTCGGTGAGGATACCTTTGACGTGATCGAAAATCACCCCGATTGGATGGTGCAGATCCCGGGTATCAGCCACCGTATGGCGGGGGAGATCTCCGAGGAATTTGCGCGCCAGGCGGGAATCCGCTCGGCGATGATGTTTTTCAGGGATTTCTTTGGTGCCGCCTTGACGGTACGTATTTATAAGGCGTGGGGAAGCGCGGCTGTGGACCGTGCCCGTGAAAACCCCTACCGTCTTTGCGAGGAGATTGAGGGCGTTGGGTTTGAGAAGGCAGACGATATGGCTGCAAGGATCGGCTTTGACCGTATGGGCGAGGAACGGATCAAAAGCGGCATCTTGTACGTGCTGACCTATAACGCCGCACTCAACGGGCATACGTGTCTGCCTGCCGAACGCCTTGTCGAAGCAGCTTGTGCGCTGCTGGAAGCTCCAAGTGAGCGCGTTGAGCAGGCGATCTCGACGTTGATCAAGGAGCAAAAGCTGCGCCGTATTCATATCAAGACCGAAAAAGGGGCGCAGGATTATTACTTTGACCGCGCTTCCTACGAGTGTGAGCGCGTGATCGCCGACAAATTAGTCGTTCTTGACCGCACGTGTATTAAAATCGAGAACAGGGATATCGATCATTTCATCACCCGCGAGGAGCGAAGCGGCGGCATCGCGTATGCCGCGCTGCAAAAGGAGGCGATCGCGGGCGCCCTGGAAAACGGCATAATGATCTTAACGGGCGGTCCCGGTACGGGAAAGACCACTGTTGTGCGCGCCTTGCTGCGCATTTTTCGCAGTCTGGATCTCCGTGTGGCGCTTGCAGCGCCCACGGGACGCGCGGCAAAGCGTATGTCCGAAGCGACCTCCTCGGAAGCAAAAACAGTACACCGTTTGCTCGAAATGAGCTACACGGAAGGCAAAAAAGCGCAATTTGCCCGTAATGAAAAGGACCTTTTGGAGGAGGACGTCATCATCGTGGACGAAAGCTCGATGATGGATTCCGCGCTCACCGCCGCGCTTTTGAAGGCGGTCAAGCCGGGGGCGCGACTCATCCTGATCGGCGACGCCGATCAGCTCCCGTCAGTCGGGGCAGGGAATGTTTTACACGATCTGATCGCGTCGGGGCGCTTTTTTACCGTGGCGCTGACCGAGGTCTTTCGTCAAGCGCAGCACAGTCTGATCGTGACGAATGCCCACGCGATCAACCGCGGAGAGCTGCCGCAGCTGCACGTAAAAAACAATGACTTTTTCTTTCTTGCGCGAGAGAGTGACGGCGCGATCGCCGCGACCGTTGCCGAGCTTTGCCATACCCGTTTGCCGAAGGCGTACGGTGCGCAGATCGTGGGCAATATTCAGGTGATCTCCCCCTCGCGCAAAGGGGAGGTTGGCACCGAAAACCTCAACCGTTTGCTGCAAAGCAAGCTCAATCCCCCCCGCGCCGGCAAGCGCGAGCACGCCGTGCGTGACCTTGTGTTCCGTGAGGGAGATCGTGTGATGCAGATCCGCAACAATTACGATTTAATATGGGAACGGGGTGAGGAAAGCGGTTGTGGCGTCTTCAACGGTGATATCGGTATCATCGAAAATATCTCCCCGAAGGACAGAAGCATCGAAGTGCTTTTTGACGACCGCCACGTGATCTATGATTTCACGGCGTTGGACGAGCTGGAGCACGCCTTTGCGGTGACCGTTCATAAAAGTCAGGGCAGTGAATATCCCGTGGTGATCCTGCCGCTGTACAACGCGCCGCCGATGCTGCTCACCCGTAATTTGCTTTATACAGCGGTCACCCGTGCCCAGAAAATGGTGATCTTGGTGGGTCGAGAGGACATTGCCGCGCAAATGGTAAAAAACAACCGTCAAGCGATGCGCTATACGGGGCTTTGCGCAAGACTGTTTGTGGGCGGTGAGAAGGTATGATCCCGTTTTTGCGTATTGCATCTGATCTTTTGTTTCCGCCCTGCTGTGTTGGCTGCGGCAAGCGGCTCCGACCCTCAATGAACAAGGAAAAAACGCCTTATTTTTGCCACGACTGCGCTCTGCAATGGGAAAAAAGCCTGCTTTCGCAGTGCCCCGATTGCTTTGCACCCTATTGTGAATGTGAGTGTCAGCCAAGCGCCATGAAGCGTGTGGGGAGCAAGGGCCTGATCAAATTAGCACCTTATCACAAGGAAGAGCACTATCAAACGGTGAGCCACGCAATCCACAGCATGAAGCGCACACCGCGTGCGCGCGTATTCAACTGTTGCGCAGAAAGTCTTGCGGATCCACTCTTGAAAGCGGTTCGTGCATTGGATGAAGAAACGCCGATTTCTCATACCGTTATCGTACATTTGCCACGTTCTATCAAAAATGCGAAGCGTTATGGCTTCGATCAGGCAAGGGAGCTTGCAAGGGCACT
>JAGAMJ010000011.1 GCA_017624795.1 Clostridia bacterium | reverse complement strand
GGACGCCGCGCTTTACGGCTTTTCGTGCTATATCTGGAATATCGAGCAAATGCTTGCCATCGCCGAGAGCTTGAAGGCGTTGCGTCCCGACGCGCGCATCGTGCTGGGTGGCCCGGAGGTTTCGCATAACACAGAGCGCTTTACCTCGCTTCCCTTTGTGGACTGTGTGCTGACGGGCGAGGGCGAGGAAAGCATTGTGACCGCGGCTCGCCTTGTGGAAAAGGGCGAAGCGTTGTCCCCCGTCATTGTGGGCAAGCCCTTTGCGGATTTTACAAAAAAAGGCATCTGCTACGCAGAAAACGAGGAGATCTCCTCGCTGGTTTATTACGAATCGTCGCGCGGCTGCCCCTTTTCGTGCGCGTTTTGCCTCTCGTCCTGCGAGTCGGGCGTGCGCGCCAAGTCCGCCGAGGATACCCTTGCCGATCTTGCCGAATTTGAACGCTTTGCGCAACCGCTGACGGTGAAGCTTGTTGACCGCACCTTCAATTTTGACCGCGAGCGCGCGAAAACGATCTGGCAGGGGCTGCTTTCGCCCAAATACACCAAATGCTATCATTTTGAGATCGCCGCGCATCTGCTTGACGAGCAATCCTTTGAAATTCTTTCGCGTTTTCCAAAGGGAAAGCTCCGCCTTGAAATCGGGCTGCAATCGACGAACGAGCAAACGCTTGCCGCCATCGCAAGGCACACCGACGCAAGAGCCGTGCTGAACGCCGCGAAGCGCCTGACCGAGATGGGCAACCTGCACGTGCATCTGGATCTGATCGCGGGGCTGCCCTTTGAGGACCTTGCCTCCTTTGCAAGATCGTTTGATGAGGCGTATTTTTGCTGTGACGTCTTGCAGCTTGGCTTTTTGAAGCTGCTGCACGGCACGGCGCTGCGGCGCGACGCCGACCGCTACGGCACGGTCGCCGAGGCAAAAGCCCCCTATACGGTGCTGAAAACGCGGTGGCTCTCTTTTGCGGAGATCGAGCGCTTACACGCCGTATCCGACCTTTGCGAGCGACTGCGCGACAGCGGCAGATTTGCGCACACGCTTTGGCTGCTTTTGCCCGAATTTTTCACACCGTTTGCGTTTTTTGACGACTTTTCGCAATTTCTCGCCAAAGCCGCAGGCAAGGAGCTGCAACAGATCTCGCAGCGGGATCTGTTCTCAAATCTTTCGGCATTTGCAAAGAAGAAATTGCCAAAAGAGCTCCACGCGCAGCTCACCGAGGCGCTTCGCGCCGATTTTGCAAGCGCCGAGGTGCGAAAGCCCCCGCGCGACCTATGAAGGAGGATCTTATGAACCGAGTTTTGATTTCGGGCGGCTCGCGCGGCATCGGTGCCGCGCTGGTGCGCGCCTTTGCCAAAAACGGCGACGCAGTCGCCTTTCTTTACCGCGAAAACGATACCGCCGCCAACGCCGTGGCAAGTGAAACGGGGGCTGCCGCCATTCGCTGCGACGTGAGCTGCCCCGACGCGGTCCGCGTTGCCGTGAAAAAGGCGGAAACTGCGCTTGGCGGTGCTGTGACGGTGCTTGTCAACAACGCGGGGGTGTCGCACATCGGACTTTCGCGCGACCTTTCGGACGCCGAGTGGCGGCGCGTGATCGACACCAATCTGTCGGGCGCGTTTTACCTTTGCCGCGAGGCGCAGGGCGCGATGATCGCGGCGAAAAACGGACGCATTATCAATATCGGCTCGATGTGGGGAAAAACCGGCGCGTCGTGCGAGGTCGCCTATTCCGCGAGCAAGGCGGGGCTGCGGGGCCTCACCATGGCGCTTGCCAAGGAGCTTGGCCCGTCGGGCATCACGGTCAACTGTGTCGAGCCGGGACTCATCGACACCGAAATGAACGCGGCGCTGGACGCTGACACGCGTGAGGCGCTGATCGAGGAAACGCCCCTTTGCCGCATCGGCAGCCCTTCGGATGTCGCGGCGGCGGTGCTGTTTTTCGCCTCGGACGCCGCATCCTTTATCACAGGTCAGATCCTTGGCGTTGACGGCGGCTTCGCCGTTTGAAAACGCACCTAAACACTTTTTACATAAACCATTTTGGAGGTAAGACGATGTCTAACAAACCGACCGAAAAAGACCTTTACGACCAAGCGTGTGCATATTTTTACTATCACGCAGAGCAGCGAACGACCATGATCAACTTTTATATCGCGGTCTTTGGCGCGTGCATCGCGCTGTACGGCAGCTTGCTTGCCTCGTACGTGCTGGCAAGTCTGCTTGTATCGGCGTTCCTTTTCTTCGTTTCGATCATATTTTTCATGATCGATCTGCGCAACCGCTTTGACGTCAAGCAAAGCCAGAGCGTCATTTGCCAGATCGAGCGGGATTTCGGATTCAGCAAGCCCCAAGGCAGCTATGCATACGGGGTGTTCAGCAACGAGGAAAACCTTTATAAGCTCTACGACCTGAAATGCAGAAGAAAAAGCGCAGAATACAAGCGCTTGAAGAAGGCACATGCCGCGCAAGCGCGCGGCGAGGAAAGCGATTACGAGGCGCTGCTTGCAAGCTATGCGGCAGATGCCGACGTATCCGAAAAGGAGCTTGAAGCAAGTCTTTCTTCACG
>JAGAMJ010000102.1 GCA_017624795.1 Clostridia bacterium | reverse complement strand
TTCACAACAGCCGAGAGACCGAAAGACAACTGACGTTCGATGGAACGTTGCTTCATCATATAACGATTATTCTCTGTCAGCGGAATATGGTAAGCAAAAGTCACTCCCATATATTTGCAGCTTTTGCTTGCCGAATTTGTTATTGACGGCTTGCGTATGGCATCGATGAACACCCCCGATATGCTGGCAAATTCGCTTTCTGTGGTGGGCGGCTTGATCCTGGGCGAGTTTGCCGTGGACGTCGGGTGGCTGATCCCCGAGGTGATCTTGTATATGGCGTTCGTTGCGATCGCAAACTTTACGCAGACCAGCTTCGAGCTTGGCTATGCGCTTAAATTTATGCGGATCCTGCTGCTTACCCTGACAGCTTTCTTTAACGTTTGGGGATTTCTTGCGGGTGTGATCCTGATCATAATATTGATCGCTACCAATCGAACGGTCAACGGTGGGCATAGCTATCTCTATCCCTTGATCCCTTTTTCGGGCAAAACGTTACTTTCGCTTCTGGTGCGCCACAAAAAGCGTAATTGACTTGACTTTTTCTCTTGCTTTTGTTAAAATCAAGTTAGATCGTAACGGAAAGCGGGGGTTAAATGACAAACAAAAAGGTTTATCTGATCGGCACGGGACTGATCTTGCTTGCGGGATTGATCGTTGTGTCGCTGACTGTGCTGCCGATTGCTCTGCATAAAGCAAAGATGAGTGATATGCTTGATCTTGCGATGTCGCCAACATGGCTTTCGGTGGGAGATCCTTTGTTTGAAACGGGGGACGTTTTGGGCAACAAAGGAAAGGAAGTCCTTGCGCAGGGCGAAGATTTGAGCGCGATAACGGCAGCGCTGAAAAAGCTTTCTGAAAGCGGCTTTCGTACAGGCGGTACGCAAAAAATGTCGGGCGGAACGCTTGCGATGAGCGTGAAGGCGTGCAACGACGCGGGTGAGATCGTTATTTTATATTTTGAGGAAGCAAAATTCTATTATATGGATAACGAAACCGCTGTATTTTTCGAGGCGAAAAACACGGAGGCATACGGGGAGCTGTATCAAAAGCTGATATCCTGTCTTGCGGCGTAAAAAAGGAAAAGATCCTTGATGACAAATGTGCATCGAGGATTTTTTTTTGATCTGTTCACTTATAAATCGAAAATACTATGGCAAACAATGTCAAATATTAGAATAAGTGCAAATAAAAATTGGAATATTGTATAAAAAATTTGGAATGACGGTTTTCTTGACAAAGGATTACTTCAAAATATCGCAAAGCTTTTCGATGATGTCGCTTGCGATCATTCCGCGATTTCCATAGGTGGCAGCTGCGGCATCGCCTGCCAGCGCGTGTGCCAGAACGCCAAGACGTGCGGCATCTGTGGGCGATGCACCCTGCGCTGAAAAGGAGGCGATCACGCCTGCCAACACGTCACCGCTGCCGCCGGTCGCCATACCGCTGTTGCCGTAAGGGTTCAAAAATAAGGTTTCACCGTCGGAAATCACGGTACGTGCGTCCTTCATCACAAGGACCGTTCCGCTGTTTTTGGCAAAGGAAAGGGCGTTTTTGGGCATATCTGCTGTTAATGCGGTGATGCTTTGCCCCGAAAGACGGCTCATTTCGCCAAGGTGCGGCGTGAGTATGGTGGGATAGGATCTCCCATAGCAAAGCGCAAGCAAAGCGCGATCGCTCGCCATTAAGTTCAGGGCGTCGGCGTCTGCGATCAGCGGCGTTTTTGCGTGCGTCAGCGCGACTGATACCATACGGTGGGCGCTTTCGCTTTGCGACAGTCCCATACCGATCGCTACGGCATCTGCACGGGAGAGTGCACAGAGCAAAAGCGTTTCGTCAAATTGATCCGGATCATAGAGTGTCAGCAACGCTTCGGGAAGTTGGGTCTGATAGATGATGCGGTTTTGCTCGGGCGCGATGATCTCAACAAGACCGGCTCCCGCGCGCATGGCGGCTTTTGCAGCCAGAAAGCCTGCGCCACTCATACCGACCGATCCACCAATGATAAGCACACGCCCGAAGGTCCCCTTATGTGCGCGTGCGTGGCGCGCAGGCAGATCAAAAATATCGGATTTTCGTACTATATATCCATTACACACATTGGCGCGGATCCCGATATCGGCAATCGTGATCTCGCCGCAAAGCGAGGCGCCGGGGTAGAGCATGTGTCCCCATTTTCTCGCCGCGATCGCGACCGTATGTTTTGCGGGGAGGGCAGTTCCTTGGATCGCGCCTGTGTCGGCGTCGATCCCCGAGGGGATATCAATCGCCAGAACGGGGATCTCGGTAGCACGCATTTTTTGGATCGTTTTAGCTGTTTTTCCTTCAATAGGGCGGGTAAGACCGATGCCGAAAATGGCGTCAACAGCGGCAGTAACACCGTCTACGTTCAGCTCGGTGCAGACTTCAACAGTGCAGGGAAGCAAGGAAAACTGCCTTGCACACTCCTCACTCATGCGGCTGCGATCGGGATCACCGTCCTTGTTCAGCGCGCCAAGATACATCACACGTGTCCTGCCGCCTTTTTCTGCAAAAAAGCGCGCCATCGCAAGTCCGTCGCCGCCGTTATTGCCGCTGCCGCATAAAAAAAGCACAAGCGTGGTGTCAAAGCTTTCCTCCAACACCGAAAGCGCGGCGCGCGCAGCGCGCTCCATCAGTTCTCGTGATGAAATACCCGATTGAATTGTCGCCTCGTCGGCGGTGCGCATTTGCGCTGCGGTGAGCAGTTGTTCCATAGCTTTCTCTTCCTTTCAGAAAGTTGCAATTTATTTTATCATATTTTTCCTTTATGAGCAAGGGAAAAAATGCAAAAAACAAGTGCTTTTTCTCTTAAAAACAGACCTAATATATAAATTTTTTCTATGTTATAATGAAGATAAAAAAGCAGGAGATGATTCTCATGAATGAAAAAGTCAAATTTATTTGTAATTCATCGATAAAAAACGAGGCAAAAGAGCATCCTTGGGCACCGGGACACATTTTTAACAGTTCTGAGCATACCATTCATCCCGGGGAGGGACTTTCACTTTTTCGCCGTGATTTTGATCTGCCCCAAAATTGTGCAAGGGTTACCGTGACTGCAACAGCTTTGGGTGTGTTCGATCTGTATATCAACGGCAAGCCCGTCGGTGACGAGGAAATGCGTCCCGGTTGGACGGATTATCACCGCCGCGTGTTTGAATTTGAATATGACGTAACCGATTTTTGCGTGCAGGAAAGCGTTTTGACTGCCGCTGTTTCAAGCGGTTGGTGGGGCGGTCGCATCTCCTATGGCTCTTACGGCTGGAACGTTCCTGCTTTTGCGGCTGAAATTGCATTTTTTGACGAAAACGGTACGTGTATTAGCCATATTGTCACCGATGAAACGTGGAAGACTGTGATCGGCGGTCAGATCTTGTTTGCTGACATTTGGGACGGCGAATACCGCGACGCTACAATGCCCGACGCGCACACCTTTCCTGAGGGTTATTTTTGGAATAACGCTGCGATTTATGACGGAGCTGTGCCCGCGATCGTGCCTCACGTTGGCGAGCCGGTTCGCGTGCGTCCGCACTTGAACCGAACCCCCATCAGCTCGGTGCAATATTCCAATATCCGCGATAACGGTACGGATTTTGGCGAGATCGTGCCCGATTTTACCCGTTTGGGAGACGGGTGCGAGGCAACCCTTTTGCGTAAGGGTGAAAGCTTGATCTTAGACTTCGGTCAGGAGATCGTGGGTCGCCCGAAGCTCACGGTCAAAGCGCCTCGCCGCGCACGCATCGAGATCAAGGTTGCTGAGCTTTTGAACGATAGCGGCGATCGTGCCCGTGGCAACGATGGACCAAAGGGCAGCATCTATATGGAAAATTATCGCTCCGCGCTTTCCCGTGCTGTCTATGTTGCGGCGGGAAACGGTGTGGAAACCTACGAACCCACACATTCGTTTTTTGGATTCAGATATTTTTGCATTTCGGCAGACGCCGATATCGAGATCCTTGCGGTCAAGGGTGTTTTTCTCAGCACCGATATGAAGGAGACCGGTTATATCGAAACCAGCGATCCCGAGGTCAATCGACTGTTTGAAAACATCTTGTGGGGGCAGCGCTGCAATTATTTTTCTGTTCCCACCGATTGCCCCCAACGCGACGAGCGTCTTGGCTGGACGGGGGATACGCAGATCTTTTGCGGCGCGGGCACGTATAATGCCGATGCGCGCGGATTTTTCAAAAAATGGCTTGGTGACGCCCGAGACGCTCAGCGCCTTTCGCCCGGTTATTTCGACGTGATCCCTGCGTTGGAAGGGATTTGGAAGTCATTGAACGTCAGTGCTTGTGCATGGGCTGATGCGGGTATTATTGTGCCGTATATGCTCTATTTGAAGTATAACGATCTTGAAACGGTAGCGGAGCATTTCGACTCGATGGAGCTTTACATGCAGCATCTCGCGGAGATCGGCGGACCCGTCAAGCGCTATGGGGATTGGCTTGCATATGAGAAAACGCCGAAAGAGTATCTTTCCCTTGCGTATTTTGCCTATGATGCCGATCTGATGAGCAAAATGGCAAAGGCGATCGGCAAGACAGAACGTGCCGCTTATTATGCCGCGTTGTTTGAAAAGCTGAAAGCGACATTTACCGATAAATACGTGCAAAACGGCACGTTAAACGTGATCACACAGACTTCCTGTCTGCTTGCGCTTCATTTTGATCTGGTCGACGGCGATGTGCGCGAAAACGTGATACGTTTGCTTGAAAAACGGATCAAAGAGAACGATTATACCTTGACAACGGGCTTTGTCGGAACGGGCATTTTGAACCAAACGCTTGCCAAGGTCGGGCTTGATGATCTGGCATATTCGTTGCTGCTTCAAACACGCGATCCCTCTTGGCTGTACAGCGTCCGTCAGGGTGCGACCACCGTCTGGGAGCGTTGGAATTCCTACACCAAGGAAAAGGGATTTGGCGAGGTTGCGATGAATTCCTTTAACCATTACGCTTACGGCGCTGTTGCGGAATGGATGTATGCCGCGATGGCAGGTATTGCCGTTGACCCCGACGCCCCCGGCTTTCGGCATTTTGTCCTGTCGCCGCGTCCCGATACCCGAAAGGGCAGTGAAATACCCGAAGGGCAAAAGCCGATCACCTACGTCAAGGCGCACTATGATTCTGTCGCGGGACGTATCGAGAGCGCATGGGATTTCCGCGAGGGACTCTTTACGTATTCCTTCACCATTCCCACGGGAACGAGCGCGCGTGTGGAGTTCCCGCTGCTTAACGGACGCGATTACGTGGTGGTCAATCATCAAAAGCTTGATATTGAGCAGCTTTCCGGCAAAAAGGTTGGTAAAAAGCTTGTGTTTGAGCTTGGTGCAGGCACGTATGTGATGCAATAATATAAATTATAGAAATCTTGTCAAAATCTCTTGACAAGAGCAGAGGAATTGTTTATAATATTTTGTGTTGCTTTTTTGCAACGCGATTTTTGACCGCCGGGGAGGTGCAAAGCCGTGGTCTTGAATATGGGTCCGATGCTGCGCGGTGAGATCACCCGCATGGAGATCGCATATGAGCTCACGCCTGAACCGATCCTTGATGTGGTCTTTCCCGAAAACGCCAAGGTCGAGGGGTATATCACCGACGATGCGGGCTATATGCGCCTGTATCTGACGGCAAAGCTTCCTTACCGAGGACAATGTGCCCGTTGCCTTGATGCAGTCGAAGGCGTATTTACGCTTGAATTTGAGCGCACGGTCGCGGCGGAAGGATCGATCACGCCGGAGCAGTTGGAGGAAAACGAGGATTCTTACGCGATGATCCAAGACGGCAAGCTTGACGTCGACGAGGCGTTGCGTGAGGAGCTGCTTGTTTGTTTCCCGATGCGTCTGCTTTGCGATGAGGATTGCCCGGGACTTTGCCCGAAATGCGGTAAGCCGAAAAAGGACGGAGATTGCGGTTGCCCTCAAAAAGAGATCGACCCGCGCCTTGCGGTCTTAAAAAATTGGCTTGACAAAGAGCAAAAATAATAGTATAATAAATAACGATGTGTTTAACACAAACCCAAGGGGAGGTGTAGGTAAATGGCAGTTCCGAAGAAAAAAGTTTCCAGCGCACGCAGAGACAAGAGACGT
>JAGAMJ010000101.1 GCA_017624795.1 Clostridia bacterium | reverse complement strand
TGGCGAAAACGCAGTATAGCTTTTCCGACGATCAGACAAAGCTTGGCGCGCCCGACGGCTTCACCGTTACGGTGCGCAACCTGAAAGTCAGCGCGGGTTCGGGCTTTGTGGTAGCCCTGACGGGCAGCATTATGACCATGCCCGGACTCCCGAAGCTTCCCGCCGCCGAGCGCATCGACGTCGATGCCGACGGCAGGATCACGGGACTGTTTTAAGCGCCGTCGCGCAGTTATGATTGGCTGTGCCAAGTTATGAGTTATCGCCTACGGCACAACAAAAAAGGACAGAGAATTTTACATTCTCTGTCCTTTTTGCATTAGAGCGCGCAGATCAGCTTTTCGATCGGGGCGTAATCGGTTGACGAGCGCTTTAAGGCGGCGTCCGTCTCGGCGCATAGCTTCACCGCACGAGAGAAGCGCGCGGGCTCGGTACGGGCAACTGCCCTTGCATAAAGCCCCGCCTTGTATTCGTGCATGCCGCCAAGGAGCTTCGCGATCTCCTTCACGCTTTTACCCGCGTCAAGATATAGCCGCACCGCCTGCATATCGCAAAGCGTGCGCGACAGCTCGCCCATGATAAGCAAAGGGTCCCTTCGTTCAAATTTCAGCACCGCAAGCGCGTCCAGCGCCCTCTCGGTGCGTCCTTCCAGGATCGCGTTGGAAAGGGCAAAGGTGTCTGTTTCCATCGACGGGACTGCGACAAGACGGATATCCTCGGCAGTGGCGGCGGTGCGCCCCTTTGACAGGACGTAATAGGCGATCTTTTCGATCTCGTTTGCAAGCAGGTACATGCTTTTGCCCGCGAAGTCCACCAAAAAGGCGCAATCGGCGGGGGAAACGCTGACGCCGAGATGCGCGAAATGCTTGCCCGCCCACGCGGCAAGACGGCCGTCGGTCGAGGCGGGGAACTGCACGGGCGTTGCCACCTCAAACAGCTTTTTCAATACCGCGGGAGTCCTTTTTTGCAGCGTGCGCTCGTCAATGAGCCCCGCCGCCACGTGCCAGAGCACCGTGTTATAGTCGTATTCGGGCAGCAGTGCCAGCGCTTCGATCAGAGCGTCAAGCTCTGCCGCTTTCATCGAGCAGGGATCCAGCCCCCGTATCACGATCAGGCGCTCGTCCGCCATCATCGGGGGTGGTGTCATCGCGTCCAGGAGCTTATCCGCGCTGAAATCCAGCGCGTCCAGTGTGATATCGTTGAATACCGCAAACGCCTCGTCGGGGCAGATCGCCTCGCGCGTTTTTTTGATGGCGTGGGCTTTCAGATAATCCTCGTCGCCAAACAGCACGAAGGCGCGCCCTGCGGTCTTGCCGATCGATTTTCGATAATCGGCTTCGGTTATGATCTGATTCATCGGGCGTCCCCCCTTTTTCGGCGTTTTCTTTATTATACCTCCACACGGGTTCGTTTGTCAAGAGAGTGGGGAGATCGCACAAGTCCTTTTGCGGGCAACGCGCCGTTTTGCGATATGCGGCTTGCTCCCATCTGTCAACTTGACGGAAAACGTACCGCCGCAAGCTGAAAATTTCTGCATTTTTTACGCTGATTTCTATTGCATTTCGGCGAAAAATGTGGTATGATAAATTGCATAAAAGTTTTAATTTTTGCGTGGGAGGAAGTTTATCATGGATACCAACAAGCGCCCCGAAACAATGCAACGTATCACCACCAGGGAGCTGGCGAACGCCTTTATTGACGAGCAGGTCAAGGCAGTACGCGAGCAGGTGGGTGACAAAAAGGTCCTGCTTGCCCTGTCGGGCGGCGTGGACTCCTCTGTGGTCGCCGCACTTCTCATTAAAGCGATCGGCAAGCAGCTGTACTGCGTGCACGTGAACCACGGCCTGATGAGAAAGGGCGAGAGCGAGGCGGTTGTTGATATTTTTGGCAAAACGCTTGACGCCAACCTGATCTATATCGACGCGACCGATCGCTTCCTTGATCTGCTGGCAGGCGTTGCCGAGCCCGAAAGGAAAAGAAAGATCATCGGTAAGGAGTTTATCGAGGTCTTTGCCGACGAGGCAAGAAAATTAGAGGACGTGACCTTCCTTGCGCAGGGCACCATCTATCCCGACATTCTGGAAAGCGTGAAGCAAGCCGAGGGCAAAAAGGCGGTCAAATCCCACCACAACGTGGGGGGACTTCCCGAGGATCTCAAATTCGAGCTGGTCGAGCCCGTGAAGCTGCTGTTTAAGGACGAGGTGCGCGTTGTGGGCGAGGCGCTTGGACTGCCGCACGCGATGGTCTACCGTCAGCCGTTCCCCGGCCCCGGTCTTGGCGTGCGCTGCCTTGGCGCGATCACGCGCGACCGTCTGCACGCGCTGCGCGAGGCGGACGCCATCCTGCGCGATGAGTTTGACAAAAACGGCCTTGCCGAGAAGGTCTGGCAGTATTTTGTAATCATTCCCGACATGAAGAGCGTTGGCGTGAAGGACGAAAGCCGCTACGAGGGCTGGCCCGCGATCATTCGCGCCGTGAACACCAAGGACGCGATGACCGCCACCGTTGAGGAGATCCCCTATGCGGTGCTGCACAAGATCGTTGCCCGCATCACCAATGAGGTCGAGGGCATCAACCGCGTGCTGTATGACCTGACGCCCAAGCCCACGGGAACCATCGAGTGGGAATGATACTGAGTGGATGTGAAGTACACGTTTAGATGAGCGCAGGGGAGGCGAAAGTGGCATGGGAGACAATATGTCGATAGAAATACAGGGGATGCGGGGCAGATATTTTTGCTATTGCATCGTTGTAAGAGTAAATCAGATCGAGGTTGCGCCCGGTATCAATTTGGGCCATGACGAACGGCATGAGAACACCGTTGAAAATCTTGTGAAATACAGACAGGCAATCTGCGATGCGGTCCCAAACGCAAGGATCACGATCGCGTTCAGTCATGAAGCGCTGTCGGATAAAAGCCCCAATTTTGTCGCACTGCGCGAGAAAGCAAAGGAATATCATTTCACATACGGTGACGAT
>JAGAMJ010000100.1 GCA_017624795.1 Clostridia bacterium | reverse complement strand
CAAAGGACGTGCTTTGGTGAATACAAAAATAGCACAGAACAAAACTGTTCTGTGCTATTTTTTATCACGACAGCATCGCTCTGTCGTTTGCGAACTCACTGCCGCTTGCCTTTGCGAACATCGCAAGCAGATCCTCGACAGTCAGCTTTTTCTTTTCTTCACCCTTCACGTCAATGATGATCCGTCCTTCGTGCATCATAATGAGGCGATTGCCGTGGGCGATCGCGTCCTTCATATTATGCGTGATCATCAAGGTGGTCAAATGATCCTTTTCGACGATACGGTCGGTGATCTCCAGCACCTTTGCCGCAGTCTTGGGGTCAAGGGCGGCGGTATGCTCGTCAAGGAGCAGCACCTTGGGCGTGTTGATGGTCGCCATCAGAAGCGTGACCGCCTGGCGCTGACCGCCCGATAAAAGTCCAACCTTATGCGTCAGACGCGTTTCAAGTCCAAGGTCAAGATCGGCAAGGATCTGACGGTATCTTTCCCGTTCCTCACGGGTGATTCTCCATTTGAGTCCGCGCCGCTTGCCACGACGAAGCGCAAGCGCAAGATTTTCCTCGATCTCCATATCCTTGGCGGTACCCATCATGGGGTCCTGAAAAACGCGACCAAGATATTTGGCGCGCTTGTGCTCGGGCAGATGCGTCACGTCGATACCGTCGATGATGACCTCGCCGCAGTCGGGCTTCCAAACACCCGAAATGGCGTTCAGCATCGTGGATTTTCCGGCACCGTTGCCGCCGATAACGGTCACAAAGTCACCGTCCTCAAGCACCAGGTCAATGCCCTTGAGCGCAACCTTTTCATTGACCGTTCCCGGGAAAAAGGTCTTTTTGATATTTTTCAGTTCAAGCATTTTTCACTTCCTCCTTTTTCTTGTTGGGGTTAGAAAAATACTTTTTCTTCCAATAAGGGACAGCCAGGAACACGGCAACAACGATTGCGGAAAGCATCTTCAACAGGTCTGTGTCGAGCCCCAGGAAAATGACGGTCTGATAGACGAAATAGTAAATGATGCCGCCAACGATCACACCAAAAAGACGCACGGCAAAGCCAATGCCGATCTTCTTGATGAGGTTGCTGTTCACAAGCGGATTGATCACTGCCTCGCCGATGATCACAGCCGCAAGGCCGATGACGATCGCGCCACGTCCCATATTGATGTCGGCAAAGCCCTGATACTGTGCAAGCAAGGCGCCCGACAGTGCCACAACACCGTTGGAAAGCGCAAGTCCTAAAATCTTATTGAAATCTACGTTAATTCCCTGTGCGCGGCTCATGCTTTGATTGGAGCCCGTCGCACGCAAGGAAGCGCCGATCTCCGTGCCAAAGAAGCAGTAAAGCAACGCGATCAGCAGCACGATAAAGATCGCCAGGACCAGGAGCGATTTGGATACGCGGGACGCCGCCACAAGCACGTCAAAGGCGCGCGACGGTAGCGCCAGGTTTGCCTGCACCATGATCTTCAAATTGACGGACCAAAGCATCAGCTGCGTCAGAATACCTGCAAGAATGGCGGGAATTCCCATAAACGTATGAAGAAATCCCGTTACCAAGCCGCAAAGGATACCTGCCAGCGTTGCGATCAGCATCGCAAGTCCGACGTTCATGCCCGACGTGACAAGGACGGCGCAGATCGCGCCGCCCGTGCAGATCGAACCGTCCACCGTCAGATCAGCTACGTCCAAAATCTTATAGGTGATGTAAACGCCGATCGCCATGATACCCCAAATGATACCCTGTGCGGCGGCGCCGGGCAGTGCGCCCAACCAGTTCATAATACTCATCTTTTATTATTCAGTGGGCAATTTCGCGTAGCCCTCGGGAGCGGTAAAGCCGATCTCGGCTGCACGCACGGTATTGTACTTCTTGGTGATGGTTTCTGCGGGAACAGAAGCGATCTCCATCTCGCCGGTGATCTTGCCAAGCTGGTAGTAGTCGATCGACAGCGTCGCAACGCCACACTTGCCGCAGATACCGGACTCGCCCGCGATCAGCGGATCGTTGCCGATGTTTTCCTTGATGGTGGCGCCGAAGGAAGCGGCGGTATTATCGGTGGGAACGTACAGAACATCAGCAAAAGCTGCTGCTGCCTGCGAAACACTTGCAACGTCGTTGGAGTCAGCAAAGGTGAAGTCCTTGATATTTGCGTCAGCATAGCCAAGCTCGATCAGCTCCGCGCGGATCACGGTTGCCTGATACTTGGAGTTGGGCTCTGCGGAGCAGTAAAGCAGGCCGACCTTCTCGGAGTTGGGGTAAAGCTCCTTGATCATAGCTGCCTGCTGATCAAGGGGAGCGAGGTCAGTGGTACCCGAAATGTTACCGCCGATCGCACCGCCGCTGAAGGTCATGCTGAGGGCTGTGCCGTAGTCGGTGATAGAGGTGCCAAGCACGGGAATGGTTTCGGTCGCGTTTGCAGCCGCCTGCAAAGCAGCGGTCGCGTTGCCGAGGATCAGATCCACGTTCTTGGTCACAAGGTCGTTGGCAGCAGTGGTGCATGCGGTGCTTTCACCGGACGCGTTGTGCTCGATAAAGGTGACCTTGTCGCCAAACTCGGCAGTCAAGGCGTCTTTGAAGCCCTTTGTCGCAGCGTCAAGCGCGTCGTGCTGAATGAGCTGAATGATACCGACGGTATACTCGCCCTTGCCCGAGCAAGAGGCAAGCGCCAAGGGGGTGGCGACAACTAACAGAAGCGCCAATACGAGTGCTGTGATTTTTTTCATGATCTTTTCCTCCATTTATATGGAAATAAATTTATTATAGATGCCACTTGGCATATATAAACAAAAAAACCCACATCCCCTAAAAAGGGATGCAGGGACGGCAAAAGCCGTGTTACCACTCTGCTTTATCACGGCCTTGCGGCACGTGACCTCATCGGCAGTCATGCAACTGCCCCGCAAGATAACGGTTGCCACCGTTGTGCCTACTTAACGGGCCGAACCCGGTTCAACACAAAGCTCACAAAAGGTAATTCGGGCACTACTCACCGCCATCTTTCCACCAACCGACGACTCTCTATGCGTTTTCGTATTCCCTACTGCGTTTTGCTCAATCGCCTTTGGAATATGACAGTATCATACCACGTTTCAAAGCGTTTGTCAAGGGGTTTTGAGATTTTTGTGCGTTAAAGTGATAAAATTTTTTTCAAAAGCTCAAAAAAGCCGATCAAAGTCCATTTTTTGCATAAAATGATTGAAAACATATAGAAAAACACACCCAGCTTCCCCAAGGCCGTCAAAAAACTTTTGCCACACTTCCCCAAGACCGCTAAAAAATGCACAGGGTTAGGCGCACCACAGCAGGTGGATGATGGCGTAGTGATCTACGTCGAATTCACCTGCGCGGAGCAACGACACCCTGTGCAGAATTTTAGCGGTCTTAAAGCGTAGCTGCCATGACGGCCTTAATGGTATGCATTCTGTTTTCAGCTTCATCAAAGACGATGGACTGCGGCCCCTCGATGACCTCGTGGGTGACCTCCATGCAGTCAATACCAAACTGCTCATAGATCTCGCGCCCGATCACAGTACCGAGATCGTGGAAGGCGGGCAGACAATGCATAAAACGGCACTGCGCGCCTGCGTGATCCATCAATTCCTTGGTCACGCGATAGGGGGAAAGATCCCTGATACGCTCGGCAAAGATCTCCTTGGGCTCGCCCATCGAAACCCACACGTCGGTGTAAAGCACGTCTGCGCCCTCGACCGCCTTCATGGGATCCTCCTCAAAGGCAAGTGTCGCGCCCGTTTCCTTGGCGATCGCCTCGCACTGCGCGATCAGCGCCTGATCGGGGAAATATTTTTTGGGGGCAGCGGCAACAAAATGCATGCCCATCTTGGCGCAACCGACCATCAAGGAATTACCCATATTGTAGCGCGCGTCGCCAAGATACACCAGCTTCTTGCCCTTCAAATTTCCACAATGCTCGCGAATGGTCAGAAAATCGGCAAGGATCTGGGTGGGGTGAAACTCGTTGGTGAGCCCGTTCCACACAGGAACGCCCGCGTATGCCGCAAGCTCCTCCACGATCTCCTGACCAAAGCCGCGATACTCAATACCGTCAAACATTCTGCCAAGCACACGCGCGGTATCGGCAATACTTTCCTTTTTGCCGATCTGCGAGCCCGTGGGATCCAGATAGACGGGGTGCATGCCAAGATCGTTTGCCGCCACCTCAAAGGCGCAGCGGGTACGGGTGCTGGTCTTTTCAAAAATCAATGCTATGCTTTTACCATCACACAGCTTGTGCGCAACGCCCGCCTTTTTCTTTGCTTTCAGCTCTGCCGCAAGGTCAATGAGATACCCGATCTCGGCAGGGGTGAAATCAAGCAGTTTGAGAAAATGTCTTCCTTTTAAGTTCATATTAACTCCTTACTGTGCACAAGCGGCAAGAATGATCTGCACCGCTTTCTTTAACTGTTCCATCGGGATATTCAGCGCGGGCAAGAGGCGCACCTTGCTTTTTGCCGTCAGGCACAGTACACCTTGCGCGATGCATGCCTTCACGACCTCGGCGGCGGGCTTTTCGGTTTCGATGCCGACCATAAGGCCTAGCCCGCTGACCGACTTCACACCCACGGCGCCCTCAAAGGTTTTTCTGATGTATTCACCCTTTTCCCTGACCGATGCAAGCAGCGCACCGTCAATACGGGAAAGCACATTGTAAGCGCCCGCACACGCCACGGGATTGCCCCCATAGGTCGAGCCGTGGTCGCCAAATCCAAGCACATTCTGCACTTTTTCACCCAAAAGGCACGCGCCGATGGGCAAGCCCCCACCAAGTCCCTTCGCGGTCGTGACCACGTCGGGGGTGATACCGTAGTGCATATAGGCATACAGCTCGCCCGTGCGCCCGTTGCCTGTTTGCACCTCATCGACCATAAAAATGATATCCTGCTCGGCTGCAAGCCTTGCGGCGAATTTCACGAAGTCGGCGTCCACAACGTTCACGCCGCCCTCGCCCTGAATACACTCGATCAGAATACCCGCCACCTTGTGGCTCTCAACGATGCTTTGAAGCTCTTGCTTGTCGCCCGCCGTCACGTGGACAAAGCCGGGGGTGAGGGGTTGAAACAGCTCGTGATAATGCTCCTGCCCCGTTGCGGCAAGCGTGGTGAGAGTCCTGCCGTGGAAGCTGTTACAGAGCGTCACGATCGTGCTGTATTCGCTTCCCTTCTTTTCTGCGGCATACTTGCGCGCCACCTTGATGGCGCACTCGTTTGCCTCAGCGCCCGAATTGGAGAAAAAGACCTTTTTCAGCCCCGTTTTGCCACATAACAGCTCGGCGAGCTTTGCACAGGGCTCGGTGTAGTAAAGATTTGAGGTGTGCTGCACCTTGGAAAGCTGATCGATCACGGCGTTTCTCCACGCCTGGTCGGCAATGCCAAAGGCGGTCACGCCGATGCCAGAGCCAAGATCAATATATTCCTTGCCGTCGGTGTCCACCACAGTCGAGCCCTTGCCCGACACGATCTCCACGGGAAAACGGGCATACGTGCCCGCGACATATTGTTTATCAAGTTGTTGTAACTGCGACATTATTTTTCTCCTTTGACCATGGTGCCCGCGCCCTCATCGGTCAGCAGCTCCATCAGAATGGAGTGCGGTACGCGGCCGTCCATAATGACCACGTTCTTCACGCCGCGGTTGATCGCTTCGATGCAGCAATCGACCTTGGGGATCATACCGCCCGAAATGACGCCCTCGTCATAGAGCTTGCCTGCCTCCTCAACGGTGATCGAGGGGATCAGCGTAGAAGGATCGTCCTTGTCACGCAAAATACCTGCGATATCGGTCATCATAAAGAGGCGCTCCGCTCCAAGCGCGCCCGCGATGTAGGCGGCGGCAGTATCGCCGTTAATATTGTAGACGTTGCCGTTGTGGTCGCTGGCGACTGTGGACACCACGGGAATATAGTTCTTTTCCAAAAGGTCGGTGATGGGCTGCGGACGGATCTTGGTGATCTTACCCACGTATCCAAGGCGCTCGTCCTTGACCTGCGCCTCGATCATACCGCCGTCCATACCCGAAAGTCCCACGGCGTGCCCGCCCTTCATTTGAAGCAGCGTCACAAGAGATTTGTTGACCTTGCCCGCAAGCACCATTTGCACGATGTCGACGGTTTCCTTATCGGTCACGCGCAAGCCGTCCACAAATTCGGGGTGCTTGCCAAGCTTTTGCATCATTTCATTGATCTCGGGACCGCCGCCGTGCACCAGCACGACCTTGACGCCGATCAGCCAAAGCAGGGCGATGTCCTCCATCACCTGCTCTTTGAGCTGCTCGTTGATCATAGCGTTTCCGCCGTATTTGATGACAACGATCTTGCCATTGAATTTCTTGATATAGGGCAACGCTTGCGTCAGGACCTCTGCGCGTTGCGCGTTGGAAAAATGATTATCGATACCCATAATTCCCTCTTTTTTATTGTTTTTTGATACCGTTTGGGGGTTAAGTTCTATAATCCCCGTTAATTTTCACGTAATCGTAGGTCAGATCGCAGCCAAACGCGGTCGCGGCAGACTCGCCGCTGTTCAGCCCGACTAAAATTTCGATCTCTTTTTCCAGCAGGATCTCTTTTGCGATCTCCTCGGAAAAATCCACGCCCGCGCCGTTCTTGCAGACAAGGACCGTGCCCTTTGCGGAACGGAAGGCAACGTCAACCTTATTCACGTCCACGTCAGCACCGCTGTAACCGATGGCACAAAGCACACGTCCCCAGTTGGCGTCAGCGCCGAACATCGCCGCCTTCAACAGACTGGAACAGATCACGCTTTTGGCAACCGTTTTGGCAGTTTTTTCATCTGCGGCACCGCTGACCTTACATTCCAGCAGCTTTGTCGCGCCCTCGCCGTCACCCGCGATCATACGGCACAGATAGACCGTTACGGTATTCAGCGCCTTCATAAAGGTGGCAAAATCAGCACCGTCTGCGGTGATCTCGTCATTCCCCGCCATGCCGTTTGCAAGGATCGTGACCATATCGTTGGTCGAGGTGTCGCCGTCCACGCTGGTCATATTAAAGGTGCTTTGCACGTCGTGCTTCAACGCCTTTTCCAGCATTTCGGCGGAAATTGCCGCGTCGGTGGTCAAAAAGACCAGCATCGTTGCCATATTGGGGTGGATCATACCGCTGCCCTTGGCAATACCGCCAAGACGGCAGGTCTTGCCGCCGAGCTCGAACTCCACGGCGACCTCCTTTTTTACGGTGTCGGTGGTCATAATGCCCTCGGCAGCTGCCTCGCCGCCGTTTACCGAAAGCTCTTTCACAAGCTGCGGAACGCCCGCGGCGATGGGCTCGATATCAAGGGGCTGTCCGATCACGCCTGTGGAAGCCACCACCACGTCGCCGGCATCGATGCCAAGCTCGCTTGCGACAAGCTCGCTCATCTGTTCGGCGATCTCGATACCGTTCGCGTTACAGGTGTTGGCGTTGCCGCTGTTGCAGATCACCGCCTGGGCAAAGCCGTCAGCAATATGATTTTTGGTGACGGTCAGGGGCGCGCCCTTAACGAGATTGGTGGTATAAACAGCCGCGGCGTGTGCGCGCGTCTGGCTGAAAATCAGCGAAATATCCTTTTTGGTGCGATTCTTACGAATGCCACAATGCACACCGCTTGCCAAAAAGCCCTTTGCGGCACAAACGCCGCCCGAAACTATTTTCATATGTCCATCTCCTATTTTTATACGCAAAGCCCGGTCGTTTCATCAACGCCAAGCAGAATGTTCATGTTTTGAATGGCTGCGCCCGACGCACCTTTGCCAAGGTTGTCAAACAATGCCGTAACCGTGGTCTGGTTTTCGTGACCGCATACGATCAAGCGCATACTGTCCTTGCCCGCAAGCGTGTCGGCGTATATCACACTCTCATCGCCGCCAAGCGGCGCTACGGAAAGAAGCTTCTGGCCCTCGTAATGCTTTGCAAGGCATTCCCATACCGCAGCCGCATCAAAGCCCGGCAACAGCACGGTGGTTGCCATTCCCTCGTAAAAATCGCCAAGGATCGGCGAGAAAACGGGGGGGCGTGAAAGTCCGCAGACCTTTTGCATTTCAGGCAAGTGCTTGTGCTTTAAGGGCAAGCCGTAGATACGGTGGCTTTGGTGTCTTGGATCGCGATCGGGATCCTCGTATTCTGCGATCAGCGATTTGCCGCCGCCCGAATAGCCCGTGAGCGAGTACGCCGTCAAGGGAAACGCGGGTGAAAGCAGTCCGCTTGCCACCAGGGGGTATACCCCCGCGATAAAGCCGCTGGCGTGGCAGCCCGGATTGGCGATACGGGTAGAGCGCTCGATCGCGGCGCGATGCGCGGGCGAAAGCTCGGCAAAGCCGTATGCAAACGCATCATTGGTGCGATGCGCGGTCGACGTGTCGATGATCTTCACGTTGGGGTTATCGCACATCGCGACTGCTTCAACAGCAGCTGCATCGGGCAGGCACAAAAACACAATGTCCGCGCTATTGATCGCCTCGCGGCGCGCGGCGGGATCCTTACGGACCTCATCGGGAAGCGTTACAAGCGTCAGATCTGTCCGCCCTGCCAAACGCTCGTGGATCCGCAAGCCCGTTGTGCCGGCAGAGCCGTCGATAAATACCTTTGTCATTGTTCCAAGCGCTCCTTTACGTAGGCGATCTGTGCGCGCACCGACTCGCGAGAGGTCCCCCCCTCGGAAATGCGGCGGTTCACGCAAGCTTCAAGGTCGATGGCATCGTACAGCCCTTTATCAAAAAGCTCGCTATATGTACGGTAGACCTCAATAGGCAGATCTTCCAGCACGGTCCCCTCCTTGATACAGTGGGCGACCAGCTGTCCCGAAATTTTATATGCGGTGCGGAAGGGCATTCCCTTTCCCACCAGATAATCGGCAAGATCGGTGGCGTTGATAAAGCCCCCGCTTGCTGCTTTTTTCATATTTTCCGCCTTCACGCTCATCGTGGCAAGCATGGGTGTGAGCACAGACAGACACATTTTCACGGTGTCGACCGCGTCAAACAAGCTTTCCTTGTCCTCTTGCATATCCTTGTTATAGGCAAGCGGCAGACCTTTGAGCGTCGTGAGCAGCGCCACCAGGTCGCCGTAAACGCGCCCCGTCTTGCCGCGGATCAGCTCCGCCATATCGGAATTTTTCTTTTGCGGCATGATCGACGAGCCCGTGGT